>JBCDCH010000004.1 GCA_039182125.1 Planctomycetota bacterium | reverse complement strand
GGGGGTTGGGCTGTTGGGTGGTGGGGGGGTTATGGGTTTTGTTTGGGACACTTATGTCACCAAGCCCGGTCGGCTGGATTGTACACGTCTGTTAACATCCCTGGACCGGATCCTCACTCCCAAATCGCTCGCAATTGCTTTCCGTCCACTTCGCCCTCGACCAACGTCCCGGATGTTTCCACCGGGCCAAGCTCGGTCAGCGTTGTCAGGTCGACCACCTTCCCGCCCGAGAGCGGCTCCGCCGGTGCGTAGCGCATCCCGCGATGGTGAATGAGATTGATCGAGACCGTCACCGACCCGACGGCCGCGAGCCGATCGCCGACGAGCAGCAGCACCGGGTCGGCGGGGGTGAGGTCGAGCGTGTCGACGGCCGCCGGGCCGTGGCGGAGTCGGTTGCCGTTGACGAGTTGGACGATTTCAGCATCGCCGTCGGCTGCGCGGGCGGTCCACCAGCCGTCGGCGACTTCGCTCGTTCGCATCGACGCCGCTTGCCGAACGACATTGGCGTCGGCTTGCACCATCGACGCGTTGGCTTCGGGATTGACGGGCATGTCACCGAGTCCGATCGCGAGGCACGGGATCGAACCGACCAACATCGCGACCGCCACCGGATGAACCGGCCGCCGTTTGCACAGCCGCAACAACACCACATCCGTGAGCCCCGCCAACAGCAGGCCCAGTCCGATGACCAAGCCGAGTCGCGACTTCGCGGAGGGCGGAGCAACGGCTTCGACGTCCGCGTTCGGCCATGTCGCGATCAGCGTCGGCCAATCGGTCCGTCCGACATTCACGTTGCCCAACCCGTACCGCCCCGGCTCGCGGAGCATCGCGTCGAGCCGGTCGTCGCCGAGGCGGGGGGTGGTGGCGAGGGTGACGGCCAAACGACCGCCGCTTTGGACCCAGTCGGCGATGGCGTTCTTGGTTGCGATCGGCAGGTCGGCCGGGTCGATCTCGGCCAGCACCAGCAGGTCCAGCCCGTCGTAGCCGATGGCCTCGCGGGGCAGTTGGATCATCCGCACGGCCCCAACGGCGGTGACGCCGAACGGTTCGTCGAGCGCGGCCAGGTCATTCGGGACGATGCCGCCGACGCCGATGAGCCGGGCGGGGGCGACGATCTCGCGTGTGACCTCCGGCTGGGCCCAGGCGATGGTGCGGCCGTCGGTACCGAAGAGCCGTACCGACACGTCCGTCACCGGCCCGTCGATCCGGGCGAACATCGGGAAGGTCTGTTGTTCCGGCGTGAGCACCACCGACCGCCTAATCCGCTGCCCCCAAGGCCCGTCCCCCGGCACGTAAAGCTCCACCGTCGCTGGTCCCTCGCCGACCGCCGTCACGTACACCGGCGCCCACGCCCCGCTCTTGACCGCCCCCGACCACCCGACCTCCACCTCGACAGCGGCGACCAACGGAAGCAGGAGCAGAACGAGCCAGCGCATACGACCATCTTACGCCCTCGGCATGATCACTTAAGTGACCATGCCCGCCCGGTTTCGTTTGATCCGACGCAAAAGCGCTCAAATACTCTCATCTTCGTGCGCCAGTCCCGCGCCATGTTCATGCTCGTGCTCATCGCCTCGACAGTGATGTGTGCCGACGCGCAAGCGCTGGCCCAGGAGCACATACGGACGACGCCCCACAGCTCGGCCGAGCCGATGCGGATCGTCCGCAAGCTCGCCGGCGAGCGCCAACAGACCACCACGACGGTGCTAACGCCAAGGCTCGTCAAGGTGCTCCGCGTCACGAACGACGTTGCCGTTCCCGCCGATGCGACCGTCCCGCATCGCCCGGTCCAGCCGTTCCGCTTCCGATTGCCGCCACCGGTTGGTGTTTAGTGCGCTGTGTTTCGTGTTTTCACGCGGAGCGCAGTCACGCGCCCGTCTGACCAAACACACAACCCGAAACACCAAACACACCCCACCCATGTTCAATCCCGGCAAGGCGCTGACGCGCATCTTCGGTTCCCGTAACGACCGTTTGCTCAAGAAATACTGGAAGGACGTCGCGACGATCAACTCGATCGAGCCGTTGGTCCGCGCGATGAACGACACGCAGATGCGTGAGCGGACCCAGCAGATTCGTAAGACCTTCCACGACGACGCTAACACCAAGCTCGAGGACAAGGCCGGAGATATCGACGGCAAGCCCTACACCTACCTCCACCTCGGCTTCGCGCTCATCCGCGAATCCATGGACCGCCACATCGGCATCCGTCAGATCTTCAATCCCGAGACCAACTTCGACCCCAACAAGCTCGATGACGCGATGCTGCAGGTGTACGACACCGTGCAGCAGGTGATGATCCAGACCGGCCAGTCGTGGGAGAACGTCGCGATCCCGACCGAGTTGTACGACGCCGTCCGCGCGCTCTACCCCGAGTCGCGTCCGCCGTTCCGCGCACGCTGCTTCGACGTTCAACTCATCGGCGGGCTCGTGCTCTTCGAGGGACGCATCGCGGAGATGAAAACCGGTGAGGGTAAGACGTTCGTCGCGCCGCTCTCGTGCTTTGTCAAGGCGCTGCAGAACCTGCACAGCCACGTCGTCACGGTCAACGACTACCTCGTCCGCCGCGACTCTCTGTGGGTCAAGCCGGCCTTCGACAACCTCGGCGTCACCGTCGGCTTCATCCAGCAGGGCATGGACCCCGGCGGTCAGGGACGCAAGCGCCAGTACCTGTGCGACATCACCTACGGCACCTCCAGCGAGTTCGGCTTCGACTACCTGCGCGACAACATGAAGCAGCGCGTCCAGGACCAGGTCCAGGGCAAGCTCGACTTCGCCATCGTCGACGAGATCGACTCAATCCTCATCGACGAAGCCCGCACCCCGCTGATCATTTCCGGCCCGGCCAACGCGGTCGATCCCGACTTCAAGAAGGCCGACGAAGTCGCCCGCAAAGTGATGGAGATGAACAAGTCGTGGGACAAGGCCCAGGACAAGATCGACGGCATCAACCGCCGCATCAAAGCCGCCGAGGGCGACTTCGAGAAGGTCAAAGGCAAGGCCGAGAAGCAGAAGATCCAGCAGCAGGTGACCGAACTCGAAAAGGAGCTCGAAGCCGCCGAGGCCGAGCAGAGCAAGTTCACCCAGTACTACGAACGTGAGCTCGACAAGAAGAGTGTCCACCTGTCCCACGAGGGCATCGCCGCCGCCCAGGAATTCGCCGGCGTCGGCAGCTTCTACGTTGGCGACAACCTCGAATGGCCGCACCTCATGGAACAAGCCATGCGCGCCCACGTCTGCTACGAGCGTGACAAGGATTACGTCGTCGACGTCTCCCCGCGCTCCGGCGAGATGGAGGTCATTATCGTCGACGAGTTCACCGGCCGAAAAATGGTCGGCCGCCAGTGGTCCGACGGCCTGCACCAGGCGGTCGAAGCCAAGGAGGGCGTGCCGATCAAGCGGCAGACGCAGACCCTCGCGACGATCACGCTGCAGAACTTCTTCAAGCTCTACAAGGGTCTTTCCGGCATGACCGGCACCGCCCAGACCGAGGCCGAGGAGTTCTCCAAAATCTACAGCTTGGAAGTCGTGAGCATCCCGACCAACCGACCGGTGGTCCGCGACGATGCACCGGACCTGGTCTTCCGCACCGAGGCCGAGAAGTGGGAAGCGATCGCCGACGAGGCCAAGGAAATCAGCGAGCAGGGTCGACCCGTGCTCGTGGGCACCACGTCCGTCGAGAAGTCCGAGTACGTCTCGCGCCTGCTGACCAAGAAGTACAAGCTCAAGCACGACGTGCTCAACGCCAAGCAGCACGAGCGCGAAGCCCACATCGTCGAGAACGCCGGCAAGCAGCACGACGAGAACGGCAAGATGTTCGGCAACGTGACGATCGCGACCAACATGGCCGGCCGCGGCACCGACATCAAACCCTCCCCCGAAGCCCGCGAGGCCGGCGGCCTTCACGTCCTCGGCACCGAACGCCACACCGCCCGCCGCATCGACGACCAGCTTCGCGGTCGATCCGGCCGCCAGGGCGACCCCGGCTCGTCACGCTTCTACGTCTCGCTCCAGGACGAGCTGATGAAGATGTTCGCCGGCGAGTGGACCGTGAACATCCTCAAACGCCTGGGCCTTGGCGACGGCGAAGCCATCGAGTCGCCCATGGTCACCAAGGGCATCCAACGCGCTCAGAAGAAGGTCGAAGAACGCAACTTCCTCTCGCGCAAGAACCTGCTCGAATACGACGAGGTCAACGACATCCAGCGCACCTACTTCTACGGTGAACGCCAGAAAGTCCTCGAAGGCCGCGACATCGAGGGCGTCATCTGGGACATGATCGGCGAGGCCGTCGACGACGCGGTCGACCGCTACGTCGTGACCGACTACGCCGCCGCGACGATCGCCGAGTGGGCCCGCAACGAACTCGACATCAACGTCGAGCCCGAGGACTTCGGCGGCAAGCACAAGAAGTTCGAGGACATCGAGGACACCGTCCGTGCCAAGGCGAGCAACGACATCGAGACACTCGTCGGCTCCACCTTGGCTGAGTACATGGGCGAGGACCCCGACGACTCGAACAACTGGGACGTCAAGAGCATCGCCGAGTGGTCGGCCAAGAAGTTCGGCATCCAGCTCAACCAGTCCGACATCCGCCGCATGGACGACCAGGAACTCTCCAACCGCCTGATCTCCGCCGCCCACAAGCGCATCGACGACTACGACCTCACGCCCATCCAGCAGTTCCTCGATCCGAAGTTCCCCCTCGAACAGCTCAACGGCTGGATGGAGGACAAGTTCGGCTTCACCGTCCCGGTCGACGACATGCTCATTGACGCAGAGCGCGGCATCACCAAGCCGGCCGACGAGATCATCCAGGTCATCGAGGATCGCGCCCGCCAGGCCTACTCGCGCCGAGAGGCCGAGTACCCCGTCGATCACGTTCTGCAGATGGTCTTCGGCGATGCCGACAATCCTCAGCTCTCGCCCGAAGGTCTGAACTACCTGCGCAACTGGGGCAAGGCGAAGTATGACCTGGACCTCACCGAGGAGCAGGTGCAAACCACGCCCGTCCGCGACCTGCGCGACACGCTCATCGGCAAGCAGCAGGAGTTCATGCAGGACGGCGGCATTGAGAAGGCGGCCGACGAACTCCACGCCGCCACCGGCGACGACGCCGCGAAAATCTCCGAAGCGTTCAACCGGAAGTTCCTGCAACGCACCACGCCCGCCGATTTCGACCCTGCGGAAGTCAAGCTCGAGGAAGACGAGCAGTCGCCCACGCCCAAGGACCTGATCCTGCGCCGCCTGCGGCAACTGTTCCGCGCGGAGCTGACCAACCTCGAGCAGTACGTGCTCATCTCCATCTACGACCAGACGTGGAAGGACCACCTGCTCGCGATGGACATGCTCAAGGGCAGCATCGGCCTCCAAGCCTTCGCCGAGCGCGACCCGCGCGTCGCCTTCAAGCGCGAAGGCATGAAGTACTTCGAGGAGTTCCAGAAGAGCATCCGCGACAAGGTCACCGACCTGATCTTCCGCGTCCGTGTCGGCGGCGGTGTCGATAAACCCGAGCCGAAGCCCGAGCCCAAGACCGTCGCCACCCACGCCAGCGCCGACGAGTCCCAGGCTCACGCCACCACCGACCCGCCTGTCGGGTCCGACACCCCGACCGCAAACCCATCGGCCGCCGCGAGCAACGTCGCCAACGCCCCCAAGGGCCAAGGCAAACGCCAACCGCCCAAGCCCCGCAACAAGAAGGGCAAACGCAAGTAGCGCAAGCAAAAGCCCACGGCACCGAGCCGTGGGCTTTCGCTTTATCCGGGCAGTGCCCACTTCGACGCCGTGAGATTCGTCTTGGCCATCCACACCCGCAGGCGACGCACATCGGTCGCGTTGGGCATGCGGTTGGCACGCAGACGAGCCTCGACGATCTGACGTTCGGCGACGTTCACGCACACGGTCATCCGACGCTCGTCATCGACCGCGACTGAGAACACCGCATACCGGCTGTCCGCGCACCAGTGCGCGTACGAACCGACGCAATGGCTCATCGCCCGGCCCTCGGCGATCAGTTCGAGTGCGGTCGTGAGCTGCACGACCGTCACCGTGACCTTGTTCGCCTCGACGCCCTCGTCAAACTCGACGTCGTCGATCTTCGCCGGTTCCCAGCGCAGGTTCTGAGGCCGACGCGCTTCACGCAGCGCGTCGTGCCACGCCTGGGTTTGACGCAACACGCCTTCGAGCGTCCGCTTCTTCATCGACAGGCCCGGCTGCTCGGGTGCCGTCTCGCCGGTCCCGAACTTCTGGAACAGGAGGTAGTCGATGATCGGCCCGACCTGCTCGAGGTCGAAGAGCGCCATCTGCCCGTCACGCTCGGCAGTGACGAAGAAACGAATCAGCTCGTCGTAGAACGACTCGCGTGCCGCCTCTTCGAACCGACGTCCGATCACGCTTCCCATGAGCTCGGACCGCAGGCCCGCGCTCGCACCGGCGTAAGTGATCTGGCCGTAGCGGAAAACCTCCACGACCTCGTCGCCAGGCGCGTGCATGATCGCGTGGGCGAGCTTCCTGTTCACCGGGAAGGGCAGGCCCTGCGCGTGACGCAGGTTGCCGCCGCGTGCGATGAGCAGCCACCACTTGATGCGTACCTTGTCGCCGTCGAGCCACGCTTGGTCGAGCCACTTGGGCACCGGCCACTTCGCCAGCACGAACCGCAACAGGTCGGCGAACTGCCGCTCGGCGTTGTAGGTGCTCGGTTCCCAGCGCTCGGGCTTGCGAACCCACTTCTCGTGCATCCGGCCCAGCGCGATGATCGCCTTCGACCGCTGCTGCGCCTCGCGGTCGTTGCCCATCAGCTTCGATTTCTCCAGCGCGACAAGCAGTGCATCGCCGAACCGACGCGATGCCTTGGGCAACGACGCCAACAGCTTCTCGCCCCGCATCACCAGCGCACGCCGCTCGGCATACCGACGGTCCTTGAGCCGCAGGTCCGCCTTGCGTGCGCGCACGTCACGAAGCCGCTTCGCCTCCAACGAGGCATTCCGATAAATCTTCTTCGAGCCCATGGCTCCGTTCCGATCCTGAAAGTCCAAAGCTCCAAAACCGCTCTCGCAGAGAAGCGCGAGAGCACAACAACTCAGCCGGCTGGTCGCCTTGCTGAGCGTCGTGTGGTTTCGGATTGGACCTGGAGCAGGGCCATCGCGGCGGCAGCGTAGTCAGCGCTGACCGTGTCGGTCCAGTAAAATTTCACAAGCTGATTCGTCTCGGAGTGAACCTAAACCTGATCCCTTCGTCACCCGATCTCATCGAAAGCCGGCCGACCGATTTGGTCTTGACCCACACCGGTTTCAATGCGATGAGCGACGAACTGCAACTACCCGACGGACTGGCCGACGAGCTCGGCCTCAACGACACGGCCGAGACCTTCATCGCCGAACTCGATTCCCTGCGCGACGAGCTCGGCGAGACCGAGACCGACGATCTGCAGAACCTCGCCGACGTTCACACGCGGATGGAAAAGCTCTGCGAGCGGATCAAGGAGATCGACGGCGTCGAGGACGAGGCGCGCACCGCCGCTTCGATGCAGGCCGGCAAAGCCGCGACGCTTCTCGAAGCATTGATCCTCAACGACACCGACAACGCCCAGGCCTTGCTCGACGATGTCGCGGCCACGGCGCTGATCGTCCAGTGCGTGCTCGACGGCACCTGCCCGCCCGACGCGGCGATGGCTGACGCGGAGGTCGAGGGCGCGGACACGTCCGCGATTGCCGCGGACCCCGCCGGCGGCGACTTCTCCACCTTCCAGCAAGCGCTCGATGACGAAGACGTAGATGACGAGGACGACGACTACGTTCCGCCGACGTTCCCAACCGCGACACTCCCGGAGATTACCCTCGTCCCGCAAGCTACCGAGCCCGCACCGGCTCCCGCCGCACCTGCCGAGGACGACGCGATCGCCGACGATCTCACGCCTTTCTCGATTGATGCCGAGGATGCGCCGCTTTGTGCCGAGTTCGTGACCGAAGCCGTCGGCCACCTTGAACAAGCCGAACAGGACTTGCTCACGCTCGAAGACGATCCGGCCAACAAGGACGCGATCGACTCGGTCTTCCGCGCGTTCCACACGATCAAGGGCGTGGCCGGCTTCCTCAACCTCCAGCAGGTCCAGGAACTGGCCCACGCCACGGAGAACCTGCTCGACCGCGGCCGAGAGGGCAAGCTCCAGCTCACCGGCACGGCGGGCGACCTGACCCTCGCCTCGTTGGACCTCATGAAGCTGCTCGTGGCCGACATCGATAGCGGCTCCAGCGGCAGCCCGATCACGCCGCGGCAGGGCGTCGCGCAACAGGCCAAGTACTGCAACGACTTTGTCGACGCCGTCGAGCGTGGCGAGAATCCCACGATCGATGTCAAGCGTCCGGACGCCTCGGCCGAAACTTCCGAGCAACCCGAGGCCCCCAGCGAAGATCGTCGCCAGGGCGAAGACCGCCGCAAGGAAGATCGCCGAAGCTCCGGCGACGGCACCGTCAAGGTCAACACCGACCGACTCGACTCGCTCATCGACATGGTCGGCGAACTGGTCATCGCCCAGTCCATGGTCAGTCAGGACATCGTCGGTCTCGGCGAGACCGATCAACGCCTCGCCCGTAACTTGGGCCATCTCGGCAAGATCGTCCGCGAACTCCAGGACCTGTCCATGTCCCTCCGCATGGTCCAGGTCGGCAACGTCTTCCGTAAAATGCAGCGCGTCGTCCGCGACACCGCGCGCAAGATCGACAAGCAGGTCGAACTGGTCATCACCGGCGGCGACACCGAACTCGATCGCAACGTCGTCGACGCGCTGGCTGATCCGCTTGTTCACATGGTCCGCAACAGCGTCGACCACGGCATTGAGTCGCCCACCGACCGTGCCGACTTCGGCAAGAACCCTGTCGGCACCGTTGAACTCAAGGCCTACCACAAGGGCGGCAGCATTCACATCGAGATCCGCGACGACGGCAAGGGCCTCGATGTCGACAAGATCAAGGCCAAAGCCGTGAAGAACGGCGTGATGACGCAAGCCGAAGCCGATGCGATGCCGGATTCCGAGGCGTTCAAGCTGGTGTTCTCCGCCGGCCTCTCGACCGCCGCCGCCGTCACCGACATCTCCGGCCGCGGCGTCGGCATGGACGTCGTCAAACGCAACATCGAAAACCTACGTGGCCAGATCGACATTACCTCCGAACTCGGTGCCGGCAGCGTGTTCACGATCCGTCTGCCCCTGACACTCGCGGTCATCGACGGCCTGCTCGTCAAAGTCGGCGAGGAGAAATTCATCCTCCCGATCACCAGCATCGAACAGTCACTCCGTCCCAAGCCCGAGCAACTGAGCACGGTGCAAGGGCGTGACGAAATGATCAACTGCCGGGGCGATCTGTTGCCGCTCGTACGCCTGCATCGCACGTTCGGCATCGAGCCCAAGACCACCGAGCCGAGCGAGTCGTTGGTCGTGATCGTCACCGACAACGAGCGCCGCGTCTGCATCCTCGTCGACGAGTTGCTCGGCCAAGAGCAGGTCGTGATCAAGAACCTTGGTGCACTTGGCAGCCAGCCCGGCATCAGTGGCGGGGCGGTCCTCGGCGATGGCAATGTCTCGCTCATCCTCGACGTGCCTGGCCTGATCCAAACCGCCGGCGACCATTGCACCCCGTAAAGGTTTCGGCTCGAGACCTGAGCCAACGCTGTTCCGAAACAACAATTTCAAGGTTGGAGAGGCCATGACACTTAATCGAAAACTCACCTTCGCTTTCGGCGGACTCATCGCCATCACGCTCTGCCTCGGTGGCGTGCTCGGCTGGAAAATGCTCGACATCCGCCACAATGCCGAGATGGTCAGCCAGGAGTACCTCCCGGAGGTTCAACTCGCTGCTGACATTAAGCATGCGACCGATCAGCTAAACCTTGCCGGCCGAACGTTTGGCATGACCGGCGAAGAGTCGTTCTATCTCGAGGGCGTCAAACGCGAGAAGGAGCTCGAAGCGACCTTCGACGCCGCCGACGAGCTTGTCGAGCAGTTCCCTGACCTCACGCGCCTTGCCGCGGAGATCAAGGAAGCGCGGGACCATGAGCACGAGTACAAGCTGCTTCTCGAAGAGACTGCCGAAGCGGACCGCGAGCGTGACGAAGCGGTGGCTCGTCTCAAGCACGCCGATGAGGCGGTGATGGCGGCGCTGGAGACGATCATGGTGTCACAGCGGACCAAGCTCGACAACGAGATCGCCATCGGACAGAGCGCCGACAAGCTCACGACCCGCGCCGCCAAGTGCCGAGCTGGCGGTATCCTCCGAAACACCGTCAATCAGGCCCGTGTCGCCACCATCACCGCCCAGGCCACCCGCGACTCTGCGGTTATCGACGAAGGTCTCGCACATCTCGTTAGGGCCGACGAACTCATCGCCGAACTCGATGCCGCGTTCGTCGATTCCGCAGACATCGCCGCGCTCGCGACGGTCAAGGAAGCAGTCGATGAGTATCGCGACGGCATGCTCTACGTTCGCCACGCGATGGAAGTGTTCAACGACGTGGCTCCCCGGCGGGCCGCCGCGGGCGAGGCGTTGAGCGAAGACGCGCAGTCCATCATGGCCGCCGGAGTTTCGAGTGCCCTTAAGCTCTCGGACCAAACCACATCGTCCGCTTCGGCGGGCGTCACCGTCGTGGTTATCGGCAGTGGCGTCGCGCTCACGGTCGGTCTCGCGCTTGCTTTTCTGCTCACACGCAGCATTTCCCGCCAGATCAATCCGATCGTTGCCGGCCTCGCCTCAGGTGCCGAGCAGACCAACGCCGCCGCTAGCCAGGTCAGCAACTCCAGCCAGTCGCTCGCCCAAGGAGCTTCCGAGCAAGCGGCATCGTTGGAAGAGACCAGCAGCGCGCTCGAAGAGATGAGCAGCATGACCCGCCGCACCGCCGACAGCGCGGGCCAGGCCCGAGCATTGGCGAGCCAAGCCCAGTCGGCCGCAGCCGATGGTGCCGAGGCGGCCGTGCGCATGGAACAGAGCATGGGCCAGATCGCCACCAACGCGTCGGAGACGGCCAAGATCATCAAGACGATCGACGAGATCGCGTTTCAGACCAACCTCCTAGCCCTCAACGCCGCAGTGGAAGCAGCCCGGGCCGGCGAGGCGGGCAAGGGCTTCGCTGTCGTCGCCGAGGAGGTGCGCAGCCTCGCCCTCCGCAGTGCCGAAGCAGCCCGCGACACCAACATGCTCATCCAGCAGAGTGTCGAGGGTGCCCAAGGCGGCGTGAAGATCGGCAACGACGTCGCGCAGATCCTCGAAAACATCAAGGCTTCCAATGACAAGGTGAGCGGCCTGATCAACGAGATCGCCGCCGCCTCCAACGAGCAGGCCCAAGGTATCGAGCAGGTCAACAACTCAATGTCACAGATGGACAAAGTCACCCAGGCATCGGCGGCAAATGCCGAAGAATCGGCCGCTGCCGCGGAAGAGCTTGCCAGCCAATCCGAACAAGTCCGTTCGGTCGTGGACCAACTCCAGGAAATGGTCGGCCGCGGAGCTGCGACGTCTGCCGATGTCGCCGTGCCACGAGCCGCCGATAACCGTGACGACGATTTTGCGACCTTTCGCATGGCCGCATGAATGAACCTCCATCTCAAACCAGCCGACGAAAGAAAAAGCCATGTCCGAAGCCACACCCACTCATACATCCGAGTCGACGCAAGATCCTCGTGCCGGGAAGTACCTCACGTTCGCCCTGGCCGACGAGGGCTACGGGATCGAGATCATGAAGGTCCGCGAGATCATCGGCGTGATGGAAATCACCCGTGTCCCGCGCACGCCTCCGCACGTGGTCGGCGTGGTCAACCTGCGTGGGCAAGTCATCAGCGTTGTCGACTTGCGTAGCAAGTTCGACATGCCGACCGCCGAGCGGAGTGACGAGACCTGCATCATCGTCGCCGAGACGACGCGGGGTGGTCGCAAGATCAGCACCGGCCTGATCGTCGACCGCGTGAGCGAAGTTCTCGACATCGCCGAAGCTCAGATCGACGACGCGCCGCAGTTCGCCGGCGAGGTCGACACCGGCTTCATCCGCGGCATCGGCAAGGTCGGCGATGCCGAGGGGGCCAGCGGCCAGGAAGTGAAAATCCTGCTCGACATCGACGCGATCCTCGATGCCGACCACGAAACCGAAACAGACGCCGCGCCGGTCGCGGAAGCCGCCTGAAAATTTGCGCCCATCAACACCTGACACCATCCGCCATGACCATCAAGAAGAAACTCATCACCGGCTTCGCCGTTGCCACCATCCCCGCGTTGTTGCTCGGTTTTTACGCCTACGCCACCGCCGTCAAGGTCGAGCACCGCGCCGATGCCATCACCAACCAAGCCTTGCCCGGTTCGCTCTACAGCGGATTGGCCGATGCTTGGTGTCGGATGGAGTACGTCTACGCGGCTCAGTATGTCAACGCTCGCAGTAACGACGATGTACTCAAGGGCAAAGCCAAGGACCAGCTCGACTTCTACAAAGCCGAGTCGGTGAAGGACCTCGAAAAGTATGGCAATCGCGCCTTGTCCGACGCTGACAAGGCGTTGCACGAGAAGACGATGACTGCCTACGCCCAATGGGCGACGTTGCGCGACAAGGTGATTGATCTGTCAGACAATGGCCAAGGTCTCGCCGCACGTGAACTCGTCAACACCGACGCCCACGAAGCGATGGTCACGTTGACCACGCTTACAGGCGAACTCATGGATTACAACGGTGCGCTCGGCGAAACCTCGAGCAAGGGGATCACCGACGAGATCAAGAGCCAGGAAACCGGCGTGCTGTTCGGCATGTTCGGTGCGCTGGTTGTCAGTGGCGCCATCGGCTTCTTCGTGTCGCGTGGCATTACGACGCAGATGAACCGCATCGCCAGCGAGCTTTCCAGCGGCGCCGATCAGGCGACCAACGCCGCCGGTCAGGTCAGCTCCTCCAGTCAGTCGCTCGCCCAAGGTGCCAGCGAACAGGCCGCGAGTCTCGAAGAGACCAGCAGCTCGCTCGAAGAGATGAGCAGCATGACCAAGAAGAACGCCGACACCGCCCGCGAAGCGACGGCGCTCTCCAACGAAGCCAGCGCTTCGGCCGCCCGTGGCAACGAGGCGATGCAGAAAATGTCGTCCGCCATCACGCAGATCGAAGGTTCGGCCAAGGAGACCGCGAAGATCATCAAGGTCATTGACGAGATCGCGTTCCAGACCAACCTGTTGGCACTCAACGCCGCGGTCGAAGCGGCCCGTGCGGGTGAAGCGGGTAAGGGCTTCGCGGTGGTCGCCGAGGAAGTGCGGAACCTCGCGATGCGTTCGGCCGAGGCCGCCCGCAACACCAGCACCCTCATTCAACAAAGCGTCGAGAACGCCAACAGCGGCGTGGAGATTTCCAACGAAGTTGCCAGCGTCCTCGAAGACATCACCCGTGGCAGCGAGAAGGTTAACGGCCTGATCAGCGAGATCGCCGCCGCCAGCAGCGAACAGGCGACCGGCATCGAGCAGGTCAACACCGCCGTGGCTCAGATGGACAAGGTCACGCAGGAGTCGGCCGCCAACGCCGAGGAGTCCGCCGCCGCCGCCGAGGAACTGGCCAGCCAGTCCGAACAGGTCCGCAGCGTCGTGATCGAGTTGCAGCGGATGATCGGCACCAAGGGCTTCGGCGATGAAGGCATCTCTTTCAAGCCGAGTTCGCTGTTGAAGTTCCCCAAGCGTAAGGCCGCCCCGGTCGCCGACGCCGCGAGCTTCGAAGCGCCGCCCGCGCCGGTCAACGCTCGCCCGGCACAGTCGTCGGAACTGATCCCGTTCGACGATGATTTCAGCGACTTCGATACGAAGGCTGCTTAGTTCCACGTCTTCCGACGATCCAACGTAGTGCGGCATGACCGCCGCGCTGCGTTCTTCTTGCCCGGTCTCACACCCATGCCCGCCCTCGACGACAATCTCACTGACGCGCAGTTCAAGCGTGTGGCCGACATCGTTTACAAGCACTGTCGGATCAACCTCCATGATGGCAAGCGCGACCTGGTGCGAGCCCGCTTGACGCGGCGGCTTCAGGAGACGGGGATCGCGGACTTCAAAACGTATCTGGCCGACCTCGAAGCCAATCCGGGTGCCCCGGAGTTCCAGAAGTTCATCGACTCCCTGAGCACCAACCTCACGAGCTTCTTCCGGGAGAGCTCGCACTTCGACTATCTGGTCAAGACGCATCTGTCGGAGGTGATGCGCCGGAAGAAGGCGGCCGGCAGCAAGTCGATCCGTGGTTGGTCGGCCGGGTGTAGCAGCGGCGAGGAGCCATACACGCTTGCCATCACGCTGCTGGAGGCGCTCGGCAATGACGGCAGCGACTGCGGCGGTTGGGACGTGAAACTCCTGGCAAGTGACCTGAGCACCCGCGTGCTGTCGAAAGCACAAGCCGGCGTGTACCCGGCCGAGCGCGTCAAAAACGTGCCCAAGCCAATGCTTGCCCGGCACACCGACCCGCGCCAAATGCCCAACGGCGACGCCGCCGTCGCGATGAAGCCGCACGTCCGAGAATTGATCAAGTTCCGGCACCTGAACCTGATGGAGCCCTGGCCGTTTCGCGGCCCGTTCGACTTCATCTTTTGTCGAAACGTCATGATCTACTTCGACAAACCGACGCAGGAGACGCTAGTGAACCGATACCACGAGGTACTTGCCCCCGGCGGCGTCCTGTTTACCGGCCACAGCGAGTCGCTCACCGGCATTTCTCATTCATTCAAGTACACCCAGGCGACGATCTACAAGAAGTAAGGGCGGGCATCGGCGTAGCTCTTTTGCTCGAACGGTCACTCCATGCAACTGACGATCAACATCTCCGACTTCAAGGTCAGCAAGAACCCCGGCGACGTTCTAGTCACCTACTCGCTCGGCTCGTGCATCGGTGTCGCGATCGCCGACCCGCAGGCACAGGTGGCCGGGCTTTTGCATTTTCAGTTGCCCGAAAGTCGGATGGACGAGGACCGTGCCGTCCGCCAGCCGGCGATGTTTGCAGATACCGGGCTCGACGCACTCATCGCGTCGATGATCGAGCACGGTGCCGAGAAGCGGCGCTTGCGTGTGAAGATCGCCGGTGGGGCGAAAATGCTCGCGGGCAGCGAAACGTTCGACATCGGCAAACGCAATCACACCGCCATTCGTAAAGCGCTCTGGAAGCACGGCCTGATGGTCGACACCGAGGAGTGCGGCGGCAACGTTCCCCGCACGATGTACGTCAACGTCGCTGACGGGCGGGTCATGCTCAAACGCAAGGCCGACACCGTGGCCCAGTCCGCCACGCCATCCAGGCCCCGCGTTGCCGGGGGGCTGGCTTCCAACCGTCCGCGCCTCAACCTCTCCAAATCATCTTCCGCGGCGTCGACCACCGCGGCGTCATCGCCGATGCGGATCGGCGTCTGATCCTCCTTCGCCCTCAAGCGAGCAATCCCATGAGCAATCCTTCCGCACCCCACATTCTGATCACCGACGACTCCGCGACGATGCGGGCCGTCATCCGGCGCACGCTCGGCATGGCCGGGTTTGATCTCGACCGTGTCGAGCAGGCGACCAACGGCCGTGAAGCCTTTGAAACCGTTCAGCGTGCGACCGAGTCGGGCAAGCCGTTCGATCTGTTGTTGCTCGACCTGCACATGCCGGAAATGACCGGCATGGAGGTCGCCGAGAAACTGCACGACGAACCGACCATTGCCGGCGGCGCGAAAGTGATCGTCGTCAGCTCCGAAGCGACCGAGGCGCGCATCGACGAGATGCTCGGCAAGGGCGTGGCGGGGTACGTGATGAAGCCGTTCACGCCGGAACAGATCCGCGACGTCGCCGAAGCCGCGTTGGGCTACAGCCCCCAGGCTGAAGCCGCGTAATCCCAGGGAGAAACCATGTCCACAGCCACCGCTATCCTCGACGCGCAGCACGATTCGATCGTGCAGGCGTTTGCCGATGCCCTCGACACGATGGGCTTCATGTTCGCCGATCTGGCCGAAGAAGTGCCAGCCGTGCCCGACGAAGCCGTCCGCATTCGCATGCACTTCCGCGCGTCGATCCACACCGATCTTGCCGGTATCTTCGAGATGAACGCGAGCCGGACCTTCGCGGCACTGCTCACCGCCAACGTGCTGGGCTGCGATCCGATCGACCTCGACGACGAGGCGATCAACGACTGCGCGAAGGAACTGATCAACGTCGCGGTCGGTGCGTTCACGCCACTGCTCAGCGATGATCCGGACGAGACGTTCACACTCACGCCGCCGTCCTACGAGACGATCGGCGAGGAAGATTGGCAGGAAGCCCTCTTCGCCGAAGGTACCGTGAGTCTCATCAGCGAGGGCGAGCCCGTGGTCGTCCGCGTGATTGTGGAGTAAACCGCCATGCCCATTCGTGTACTTATCGTCGACGACTCCGCGGTCGTACGGCAGATTCTGACGCGTGCGCTTTCGGCCGATCCTGAGATCGAAGTTGTTGGCGCCGCGCCTGATCCGTACGTCGCCCGCCAGCAGATCGCCAACCACAAGCCGGACGTGTTGACGCTCGACGTCGAGATGCCGCGGATGGACGGGATCACGTTTCTGCGTCATCTCATGCGCAGCCATCCCTTGCCCGTTGTCGTGCTCAGCTCGCTGACAACGCGCAGCAGTCGGTCGGCCGTCGCGGCACTTGAGGCCGGCGCGGTCGAGGTCGTCGCCAAGCCCGACGGCAGTTTCAGCGTCGGCGACCTGAGCCGGGAGCTCGCGACCGTCGTCAAGCGGGCGTCGAAGATTGCCGTGCGCAAGCGTGAAACGAGTGTGACCGGCGTTGAGCGATTGGCGATGGCCGAGACGACCGACAAGGTGCTCGCCATCGGTGCGAGTACCGGTGGCGTCGGGGCGCTCACCGAGGTGCTGCGCCGTTTCCCCGCGACCGCGCCGGGCACCGTGATCGTCCAACACATGCCGCCGGCGTTCACGCGCAGCTTCGCCGACCGGCTCAACCAACAGTGTGCCGTCGAACTCAAGGAAGCGGCCGACGGCGACAGCGTCGCGCCGGGCCGCGTGCTCATCGCGCCGGGGGGCTGCCACATGGAACTGCGCCGCAGCGGTGCGCGTTACCACGTCACCCTCGTCGATGGCCCCGAAGAGCACCACCAGAAGCCGGCCGTCGATCGCCTGTTCCGCAGCGTCGGCAAGTACGCTGGTGCCAATGCGATCGGCGCGGTGTTGACCGGCATGGGCGCCGACGGCGCGGCCGGGCTGCTCACCATGAAGAACGCCGGTGCCGCCACCCTCGTGCAGGACGAAAAGACCAGCGTCGTCTGGGGCATGCCCGGCGAATGCGTGAAGAACGGCGCAGCCGAAAAACAGGTCCCGATCGAACGCGTCGCCGAGGAACTGCTGCGCCTCGCTTCCCAACGCGCCGCAGCGTGAGGCCGCTCAATCGTCAACCCACTCGAAACGCTCGACGTCCCGGCTGGCGACGAAAGCGTCATTGTAAACGGTCGCTGATCGCCAAAGGTCAAAGCCTGAACCACCGTCGACGGAAGTATCGTCATATGAGCCTTGCGACTCATAGGAATAGAGAACGTCGTCCCCAGCGTTCCCGATCAGCAGATTGAAACTCGTTCCTTCGATGTAATCGTCACCCGCGCCGCCGCGTAGGGTGGCGTATCTGGTTGTGGAGCTGATGCGATCGTCGCCGTCGCCGGCATCGACCCGAGCGCCGCCGCTGTTTGGGACGATCGTTCGGCTGTTGGAATCGACCTGGATGCTGTCATTGCCCGATCCGCCGCTGACCAGATCGTGTTCGAAGTCGAGCGCGACGCCGTGGGTCGGGTACGCATAGCCTGCGCCGTTGGTCCAGATCTGGTCGTTCCCGGGGCCGCCCTCGAGGCTGTCGGGTGCGGTGCCGCCCCGGAGAAAGTCGCTGCCTCCGCCGCCACGTAAGGTGTCGTGGCCATCCCAGAAGATCGTCTTGTCCAAGCTGCCGCTGGGATACAGGTCAGGTTTGAGGGTCATGTAGGCCGGATCGGTCTCGGTGGCGTAGAGCCGGTCGGGGTTGGCGCCGCCGTCGAGCAGGTCATTGTCATCGCCGCCGACGAGCACATCGCGTCCGCCTCGGCCAAAGAGCTGATCGCGTTCGCTTTGGCCGGAGAGTTCGTCGTTGCCGTCACCGCCCAGGAGCGTGTCGTTGCCGCTACCCCCGGCAAGTGCGGCCGCGGGCAACCGACCGCCGACCTCGATGTAATCATCACCGGCCAATCCATGGACCTGGAACAGCCCGATCTTTTCGGCCGGATACTTGATGACTTTGCCATTGAAGTTGACGTGAACGCGCGACCCCTTGCGTGAGATGCCGATCACGTCGTCGCCGGGCGTGCCGGTGATCCACAGGGTCGAGCCGCGCAGGGAGAGCGTCGCATCGTCGGGCCGGATGTCGCCGCTGAAGGTCACGTCGGCGCTGAGAATGACGTTTTGCTCGTAGTTGGTTGTTCGGCCGTACTCCGCGATGGTGAGCTCGGCCGAGGCCGTGCTCGTCATGCGCATCGTCTGAATGACTTGCAGCTCGTCTCCACCGATGAAGTACGTTGCGAGCTGCCCGCCGGTGTCGGCGGCGCGGTAGTACATCGACATGTTCTTCGCCGCGACCAGCAGCTGCTCGTCGGTGAGCGCTGCAAAAGCCTCCACCCCGCCCGCCCGCTCGATTGGCGACAGGTCCCCGTGAAGCGCAGCTTCGCGTTGCTCCCACAGGACCTGATACCCCATCGAGCGGTTCGAGCCCGGGACACGCAGCGCGTCTACATCCAGATACCCCTGCTGGCTCATCACCACGAAGCCATCATGGACGGCGTACAAGCGCCGATTGAGAGGTGAGCCGAGCGTGTCGACGTCCTGCAGCCCGATGAAATGCGCGTACTCTGGGGTGGCGTCGGTGATGGTGGTGGTGATCGTGACATCATCCATCAACGGCGTGTCCGCAGCTAACAACCGCCGGCCTTCGAGCGATTCAACGTTCGGAGAACTCATCAGCCCGAGCATACCGAAAACCGGACCCGCGTGTCACAGAATATTCTCGACTTCGTCGATCAGGCTCGGATCGTTCTCGTCGTCGAGGAAGGCTGTGTCGTCGCCGGGGCCGCCGTTCATGAGGTCACGGCCGGCGTTGCCGATGAGGGTGTCGTTGCCGGCTTGGGCGTAGAGCTTGTCGTTGGAGCCGCCGCCGATGAGCAGGTCGTCGCCGCTGCCGGCGAAGAGACGGTCGACACCGCCGCCGCCGTCGAGGGTGTCGTTGCCGCCGTTGCCGTAGAGGCGGTCGCCGTCTTCCTGGCCGAAGAGGGCATCGCGGCCGCCCGAGCCGTTGAGCCGGTCGGCGTCGCTTCCGCCGAAGAGAACGTTCTTGCCCGCGCCGCCGGTGAGGGTGTCGCGCCCGGCCTCGCCGAAGATGATGTCGTTGCCGTCGTTGCCGAAGATGTAGTCGTTGCCCGAGCCGCCGAAGATCTGGTCGTTGCCGGCGCCGGCGTTGATGACATCGTGGCCGGCCTTGCCGTTGATGATGCTGGCCGGAACCGCGTCACCGAGGGTGATCGTGTCGTCGCCATCGCCGCCGCTGATCTCGAGGACGTTAATACCGAGACGGTCGAACGACCCGATCGGTTGCCCGTTGAGTTGGACGAAGACGGCTTCGCCGTTGGCCGAGATGTCGAGCGTGTCGCTGTCGGCGCTGCCGTTGACGAAGAGCGTGGTGCCGACGAGTTCGGCCGCGCCGTCGGCGGGCAGGTTGGCCAAGCCCAGCACTTCGAAGTTCGCGAACAGCCGGTCGCTTACCGCGTCCGATTCGAGAAACACCGTGCCCGTCGTCGGCGAGGTGAGGTTGTAGTCGATCGTCACGTCCGCGCTGAACAAGTCGAACGGCGTATCGAAACCGAGGGTGAGACGT
Source organism: Planctomycetota bacterium (assembly GCA_039182125.1). Classification (NCBI taxonomy): domain Bacteria; kingdom Pseudomonadati; phylum Planctomycetota; species Planctomycetota bacterium. The sequence continues at coordinate 91,004 of JBCDCH010000004.1, read as the reverse complement.
GCACTGGTGTCGCTGAACTTGGTGTAGTCGATGTCGATGTCGCCGAGCAGATCGTCGAAGTCGTAATCGAAGAACGGGATGTCGTCGGTGAGGTCGCCGAGTTCGTCGTCGATCGCGTCTTCGAGCCGACGGATGGCGTCGGTGCCGAGGATGTTGCCGACCTGATCGAAGTAATAGCCCGCGTCGTTGGACGGCAGCGCGTCCGCGATGCGCATCCCACCGTTGTCGTCGACGAGATCGAACACGTCGTCCTCGAGCAACTGCGTCGGGATCGTGGCGGAGTAGCTCTCGCCGTCGAGCACGCCGACGTAGTTGCCGGTCGCGCTGGTGATGTCGGCTTTGACGGTGACGAGTTCGGGCGTCGCGGAGAGCAGCAACCGGCGCGGCAGGGGTTCGACGAGCATGTGTCCCATGGTACCGAAGCGTGGTCGGTGCCATCGGGTGCTTTCGATTCCGGTAATCATCGCCGAGCCGTCTTCATCGTCGAGAATGGCCCAATTCTTTATCGGTCCCCACGTCGACGAGGTCATGTCCGCGTCCGCCGGTTCGGGGACGCTTCACCCAAAGGAAAGCCCACGCCGATGATGACGTGGGCTCCGTGCTTGGAAGATGCGATCGGTGTCAGGCGATGTTCTCGATCTCGCGGAAGAGGTCGAGGTCGTCGGTGACATCATCATCGTCGATGAAAGCGATGTCCTGACCATCGCCTCCCCATTGGAGGTCGCGTCCGGCATTGCCGAAGAAGACATCGTCGCCGCCGCGGCCGTAGAGCTTGTCGTTGGAGCCGCCGCCGATGAGGACATCGTCGCCGAACGGACCAGCGAGTTCATCGCCGAAGAGTCGATCCACGCCGCCGCCGCCGTCGAGGGTATCGTCGCCGCCCCGACCGTAAAGCCGGTCGTCGTCGGCACCGCCGAAGAGCAGATCGCGGCCGCCCGAGCCGTTGACGCGGTCGGGGCCCTCGTTGCCGTTGAGGGTGTTCTTGCCGGCACCGCCGCTGAGCGTGTCGGAGCCTTCGTTACCCTGGATCACGTCGTTGCCGCCGCCACCAAAGATGAAGTCGGCCCCTTCACCGCCGTCGATAGCGTCGTTGAAGTCGCCGCCGGTAACGTTGTCGTTGCCGGCCCCGCCCGCGATCGCGGCGGCGGGGACGCCCGGGTTGAGCGTGATGGTGTCGTCACCGTCATAGCCGCGGATTTCGAGGATGCCGATCTCGACTGAGGGGAAGTCCGTGACGTTGCCGTTGACGTCGACGCGGAGGTTCTGGCCGACGATCGAGAGGTCGATGGCATCGTCGCCGTCGGTGCCGTCGATGCGGACGAACGAGCCGGTCCGGGTGGTGGTTTCGCGGACGTTGATGGTGGAGAGCGCCTTGGCGGTCGCGCCGTCGTTGGAGAAGACCTCGAACTCGACGGGGGCGCTAAAGGCGTTGTCGTAGGTGTGGGTGCCGCGGACTTCGAAGACGCCGTCGCCGCGCTTGATGATGGTCGCGTCGTCGGCTTCGGCATCACCCCAGCGGATCAGGGCGGTGAAGTCGGAAGCGGCGCTGGTCGGGTCGGCGTCGGTGAAGGTGCCGATCACGCCGCTGAAGGCCGAGCCGGGCACGGCGTTGACGGTCGTGCCGGTGGCGCTGACCTCGTCGTCGCCGATGGCGATGGTGATGGTCTGCTTGTCGAAGATGTTGAAGCCCGACCCCGTTGCCTGCGACGAGCCGCGCGAGCTGGTGCCGGTCTGCTTCACACCGACGATGATCTCGATGGGCCCGATATATCCCGGTGCCGGGGTCAGGCTGATCTGCTTGTTGATCTGATCGATGCTGTTGCCGGGGACGTTGCTGGGATCGAAAGCCGTAACGAACTGGGCACCGATGTCGTAGTCGTCGCCTTCGAAGTCGAAGGCGGGAATGTCGAGGATGATCGTCTCGCCCGGTGCCGAGCGGAAGTCGGAGAGCGGCGCGAGGATCGGCGGCTGGTCGTTCTCGATGTTGAACTGGTTGAGGTCTTCCTCGACGTTGACCGTGACCGTGCGGGAGGTCTGGTTGCCCTCGGTGTCGGTGGCGGTGACGGTGAGCGTACCGGAGCCGAGCGTGCCGTCGGAGCGAATCTGCAACACGGCGTCCTGCGTGTTCTCGACGATGCGGACGTCGGAGATGATCACGTCGTCGATCGGCGTGCCACCGGCGGTCGGCGCCGCGTTGATCGCGGCGTTCACGTCGAACCCGCGGACGAGCTGGCCCCAGATCGTGTGGTTGTAGTCGAGGCTGCGGGTCTCGCCGGTGGTGATGAAGAACTGGGTGGTGTTGGTGTCGAAGCCGCGGTTGGCCATGGCGAGCTGACCGGAGCCGGAGAAGATGAGCTCGGGCTGGAACTCGTCGGTGAACTCCACGTCGGTGAACTGCCCGCCGCCCGTGCCGTCGCCGGCCGGATCGCCGCCCTGGTTGACGAAGTCGGCCACGATCCGGTGGAAGGTGAGCCCGTCGTACAGGCCCGACTCGATGTAGCCGCGCATGGTTTGGACCGTCAGCGGGGTCGCCTGGTCGAAGAGCTGGAACACGAGCGTGCCGAAGCCGTCCACGTCCATCTCGACCCAGGTGTTGTCCTGACTGCGGAAGGCCGGGATCAGCGCGCTGGTGGAACTCGTCACCGAGTAGGTCAGCGGATCACCGTCGGCGTCGAAGCCGTTGACCGGTACCTGGATCGCGTGACCCACCGGCAGCGAAAAGTCACCAATCGCTCCGACCTCGGGGGCGGCCAGCAAGCGACGTTCTTCTAGCGGTTCGGTCATCACGGGGCGTGCCGACTCGGCAGCGGCGGCGATCGAACGACGTTTACGGAGCAAGTGAAGCATCAGGAAAGTCCAAATGGAGCGGTTACAAGAGATAAAGAGGTTGTAAGCCTATCGGCCAAGCAGGGCAGGGCAATCCACAGACGCCGCCGGGGGCCCTTGTGTTACACCGTTGTCGAAGTCGTACCCCGATCCTCACGCGCCGGTTCGGCTTGAGGAGGATTAAACTCCGCGATGGGATTCAACGACGCCGCATCTGAAATCCAACGCTTGCTGCTGGCTCAGCGGGCCGCCTGGATCGGTCGGGACGCCGACGCGGTCGCGGCCGGTTTCGCCGAGGACGCGGTTTTTACCTCCCCGGTCGCCACATACACCGGTCGATCCGCCATCCGCCAAGCCGCCGCCGACTTCTTCGCCTACGCGGCCCGAATTGAGATCGACGTCAAGCGGATCCTCACCGCCGGCAACAAAGGCGTGATCGAATGGCACTGGCTCGAAGAAGCCGCCGAGGATGGACAGGTGAGAACCGCCGCCGACGCGATCGTGTTCGAGGTCCGCGATGGGTTATTCGTCGCATGGCGCGAGTACATCAACTGGCACGGCGGGTGAGTGCGATAGTGAAATCACTTTGTAGCCGCGGTGCCTGCACCGCGTCTACGACTTTCATTTTCGGAGTGCCGTAGCAGCAGCGGAGACGATCGCGCCCAACACCATCGCGATGACCAACACCACAATGGTGTGGCGAAGTCCGTGGCCTTGCACGAGCGACATGCCAAGGCTCACCACAGCGGCGATCACCGCATACACAGCCGCTTGTTTAAGGTCTTTGCGTGCCATTACGCCACCACCGGCCGGCGTTTGTGGTAGTCCGTGACGCTTTCCAGCATCCGGGCCACGCGTAGTAGCTTGGCTTCGCTGAAGTTGGGGCCGACGAGTTGGAGGCCGATGGGGAGGGGTTTCTCGGGGTCGGTGCTGAAGCCGCAGGGGAGGCTCAGGCTGGCGTTGCCGGCGATGTTGCTCACGACGGTGAAGATGTCGCAGAGGTACATCGCCAGCGGGTCGTTGGCCTTCTCGCCGATCTTGAAGGCGGGCGTCGGGGCGGTGGGGGTGAGGATCAGGTCGCACTGTTTGAACGCGTCGTCGAAGCCGCCGCGGATCTTGGCGCGGAGCTTCAAGGCGCGGTTGTAGTACGCGTCGTAGTAGCCGGATGAGAGGGCGTAGGTGCCGATCATGATCCTGCGTTGTACCTCGGGCCCGAAGCCCTCGGCCCGGCTCTTGGAGAACAGCTCGACGATGTCCTCGACCGGCTCCGCTGTGCGATGGCCGAAGTGAACGCCGTCGTAGCGGGCGAGGTTACTGGAGGCTTCAGACGGGGCGATGATGTAGTACGCCGCGATGCCGTACTCGGCGTGTGGTAGCTTTACATCCACGATCTCGGCCCCGTGCTCCTCGTAGATCGCGATCGCGGCTTCGACCGATTTTTTCACGTCCGGATCGATGCCTTCGTGTTCGACGAACTCACGCACCACGCCGAGCTTCAGCCCCTTGACCGGGACGTCGAGGTCCTTGGTGTAGTCGTCGGCGTAGTGGTCCGGGCCGGCCGGGACGCTGGTGGAGTCGAGGTCGTCGTGGCCGGTGATGGCGTTCATGAGCAGCGCCGCGTCCTCGACGGTCCACGTCAGCGGACCGATCTGGTCGAGAGAGGAGGCGAACGCGACCAAGCCGTAGCGGCTGACGGTGCCGTAGGTGGGTTTGAGGCCGACAAGACCGCAGAGTGCGGCGGGCTGCCGGATGGAGCCGCCGGTGTCGGAGCCGAGTGCGCCGCAGGCCATGGACGCCGCGACGGCCGCGGCCGATCCGCCGGAGCTGCCGCCGGGGACGGTGGTGGCGTCCCAGGGGTTGCGCGTGACGCCAAAGGCGGAGTTCTCGGTCGAAGAGCCCATCGCGAACTCGTCGAGGTTGCACTTGCCCAGCAGCACCGCCCCGGCCGCTTCGAGCTTCTTCACCACCGTCGCGTCGTAGGGCGCGTGGAAGTTCTCGAGCATCTTGCTGGAGCAGGTGGTGGTGCCCCAGGTGGTGCAGAGGTTGTCCTTGAGCGCGATCGGCACACCGGCGAGCGGCCCGTCGATGCGGCCTTCGTCCACGTCGTTGGCGACTTGCAGTGCCCGGGCGGCGTCGTGGCTGTTGAACGCGTTGATCTCGGGATTCAGCGCCTCGATCCGCGCGATCGCCTGCCGGGCCAGATCCGACGCGGACACGTCCTTACGAAGAATGGCACTGCGGGCCGCGGCGATGGTGTCGTGCGAGAGCATGGGGATTTGAGATTTCAGATTTCAGAGCGGAACACAGTCACGTTTGCAGATTCCGAGTCTGAAATCTCAAATCTGCAGTCTCAAATGCCGGTGTTAGCCGGCGCTGTCCTCGTCGCCGCCGATGACCTTGGGTACCTTGAAGAACGGCGGCTCCTTGTCCGGGGCGTTCTGCAGGGCCTGCTCGACACTGAGCATCGGGCCGACCTTGTCCTCGCGCAGGACGTTCTCCATCGGCACGGCATGCGCGACCGGCTCGACGCCTTCGGTGTCGACCTCGGCGATCTTGCTGACGTAGGCCAGGATGCCGGTGAGCTGTTCGGAGATGCGATGCACGTCGGTATCGGCGATGTCGAGGCGGGCGAGCTTGGCCACATGGCGGACGGCGTCGTCATCGAGCTTGGCGCTGTCGGGAGCGTCATCGGGCATGGGCAGTTTGTAGCCGTTGCGGCGGGTGAAGTGAAGCGGAAGATTGAAGTGGACTGGAGACGTTCGCGCAAGATTCCGGTTCGCGTGAAACATCGTGTCGTGGGCGGCGTCAGAACGACGTGGCGATACCCACGCCGATACTCCGATGGGCGTCCGATGAATTATCAGACGTGCGGGGTCGGTTTTCGGGTGGGTTTCGCACGGCTGTATTGCCGTGATCGCGTTGCCGGGCGCTGCAAGGGGGTTGTGGCGCTTGGCGAAGCGGTGGCGGTGGATTGACAAGGCGACAGGGTCACCGATGATGGCCCGACTGCAATGAGTGCGGTGCCGGCGGGCACGTAAATGCTGGAATCAGCGTTTCGCGACCGTTCGTGCCTCTTGGTTGCAGCGGAATGGATGCCCGCCCTGTTGGTCCGGTTGTACAGCAAGGCCTCGACGATCGCCGTATGTAGGGCGTGACGAGGTAACCATTTAAGGATTTACGGCCCGCCCGACGGGCCACCCCGATTGTTCCTCCAAAGTAGACCGCGATGAGCCAAGAAGTATTACCGAATCAATCCGTCTCCTCGACCTCCCGCAGCCGGTTCCGCCGGGCGATTTCCCGCGCGGCCCGCGCCACGTTGGGCACCTCGCCGCTGGGCGTGTCCCGGTCGGCCGAGACTCCCAAGCGTGCGCCCGCGCTTACCGAACGGCTCGAAGAGCGTCGCCTCTTGGCCACGATCGGCTCCAGCGAAACGTTCGAGTTCACCGACGCCAACGACAACGCCATCCGCGTCACCGTCGAGGGCGAGGCGACGACAACGCTCATCGGTGCGACCATCGACGAGTTCGGCTTGTCACAGGCCAACGATCTGAGTGGCACCATCATCTCCCCCGCCGGGAACCGCGAAATTCTAGGCGGACTCGGGCTGCGTGGCGTGGTGACCGCCGGTCAAGCCGTCAATCCCGGTGTCCCGCTTGAGTTTGCCCCCGCCAGCTTCATGTCGATCACTGGCGACAACGGGTTCTTCGACGAGACGTTTATTGGGGCACCGCGTCAGGACCTCGAAATCGGTGGCCTCGCTGCCAGCCCGAGCGGTGCGACCTACGCCGTGTTCGACAACCCGCTCGCCATCGGCGATGACGAGGTCAGCCAGCTTTACATTGCGTCGGTCGACCGTGGTACTGGCGAGACCATTCTTCTGGGTGCGGACCCTGGAGCGGTGGCGCCGCTTGGGCTGGGTGATTACGGCTTCCGCGACCGGGTTGCCGTGGCGTTGGCCAACCGGCTTGATCCGTTCAACAACCCCGCGCCGCAAAGTGTCGCCGCCGATTTCGAGATGTCGGTCATCGGTGCGGACTTCGACCCGAACGATCCGGGGACGCTGTACTTCGCCGCGACGGTGACGGTCGTCCGCGCCGGCGACGATGGCACGCCAACTGACGTCGATGTGCCGTTCCTTTTCGCTTACGATCTCAACGCCGAAACCCTCACCGCCCAGCCGGGCGAGTTCAACACGTTCGGCGGCGGTGCTCCCGTGCGGATCGACGGGATCGCGTTCAGCGACACCGGCTCATTGGCGGTTTTCGGTGAGGTGGGCGCCAGCTTTGTCGCCGGCGATCAAACCGCCGATGCCACCGAGATCGGCTACTGGTTCGTCAGCCCGAACAACACGGACGACTACGACTTCAGCGACATCATTCAGGTGGTCACGCCGGAAACGAGCCCGCTTTTGGGCACCGGTGGCGATCTCGAACTCGTCGATGAGGTGATCACCCTGGAAATCATTCCCGGTGAGCCCTCGTTCATCTTTGCGGTGACGACCGACAACGAGTTGATCCGCATCCGGACCGGGATCAATGACGTGCCCGGGGCCGTCCTGGGTGGCTTCGCCCGTTCGGCCAGCTTTGGTCAGCTCGAGGATCCCGATGGCAACGCGGTTGTCGGCGGCGTCGATCTGGGCGCGGCCCGTGGAGCGGAGATCGGTGACATCACCTGGAACAGTGCCGCACTCAACCCGTTCCTCCAAGAGCGGTTCGACGCTGACCCGTCCAACAACACGATTCGCGGTGCGTTCATGGGTACCGACTTCGGTACCGACGAGTTGCTCTACGTCGACACCCGGCAGCGGTTTGCTCAGAGCTCGCTCTACATGACCGTGCTGACCAGTGACGATCCAGAAAGCGTAGTCACCATCTCGGTGTTCGACCCAGACGATGATGAGGGGCCGATCTTCCGCGAAATCCAGCCGTTCGACGGCAGCGCCGGCTCCTTCGATGTCCAGGACATTGATGGCGAGGATCTCACCATCAGCCCGGCCGGCGGAACGGGTGGCGTCTTCATCGGTCTGACCGAGGTGCAAGGCGATCGTGAAAACGTCCCGGTCCTCACGCTCGATCGCGACACGCTGGACATGTTCATCCCGCCGACCGTCGACCTGGGCGGGGCTGAGTTCGTGAACCCAGGCGTCTATGGCGTCGGCGACTTCGGCAAGATCTCCATTGCAGGCACCGTGTCGGGCCGCGTCGACATCGACGGGTCGGTCGACACCTTCTACGCCGGCGCGTTGCTCACCGGAGAACTCAACGGCGTCGAAGCTGGTTCCATCGCCAGTCCTGACCTGAACCTCGTCGACAACTTCGCCATCAACGGCGATCTTCGAAACCTCATCGTCAACGACGCCATTGGCACTGTTCAGGGCAACTTCGACAACTACAACTCCGGCTTTGACCTCGCCGTCAGCGGCAGTGTGGGTCAGATCCGCTCGCTCACCGGTGGTGTGCGGGCCACGGGTCTGGTCCTGTCCGATCCGGGCACGCCCGGCCTGACGACCAACACCGACGAGTTGGAGTTCCGCACGGAGGACAACGACGACGTCATCTCGGCGTTTGCCGCTGGCCTGCTGCCCGAGCCCATCGTCACCAACGACACGTTTGAAACCGCTCAGTTCCTGGGCAGCGGCTTCGTCGACTCACTCGGCGAGGGCGACGCGGTCCGTGTCGATGGCTCGCTCGATACCATCAACGAAACCGACGAGGTCGACTTCTACGCCGTTCCGTTGCTCGCGGGGCAGACCGTCGAGTTTGCGTTGTCCACGTCCGTTATCCCGGCGGCCGTGGCGGTCTTCGACCCCAACGGCGTGATCGTTGCGTCCAATGCGACGGACGTTGCCAACGGCCTCGTGGAACGGGCAACCACTTTCTCCTTCGGGCGAAAAGACATCTTCTATTCCGACAGCACGTTCGCGTTCACCACCGAGCTCCCTGGCACCTACTACTTCGGCGTCGGCTTCGAGCTGGTCGGTGCCAGCGTGGTTTCCGGGGATCAGCTCGGCGATGTCGGATCGTTCCTTGTCGGCGGGGAGTTGGGTTACACGCTGACAATCGCCGAGGTCGCCGACTTGGCATTGGGCGGCGTCATTGCCGAGGGTGACATTCTCTTCCAGACCCAGGCACAGCTGATCAACAACCAGCCGCTCGGTCTCACGGTCGACAACGGTGACCTCGGCACCCTGCGTGCCAACGCGGGTGGTCGGATCATCAACGAGAACATCCTCGGCACGCGCGACCTCACCGTTCTCGACGGCAACCTCCGCGAACTGGACGCGACACAGATCGGCGAAGACGACGGAACTTTCCTGTCTCGGCAGCCCAACATCTTCGTGCCGGCAGGCAGTGTCGGTCGGCTATTTGCCGACACGTTCCTCGCGTTCAACATCGATGGTCTGATCGACAGCTTCCAAGGCTTCGACGAATCGTTCTCGATCGGCGGAGACTTCCAGTACGTCGAGACCAACGGCACTTTGGGCGCGGCCCTGATAGCCGATGGATCGATCGGCGTGGTGCGTGCCGGTGACATGGTCGTGCCGTGGAACCCGGTTTTCGCGGTCAACGTTGACGCCTCCGGCGACGACGGTGTGATCGACCTGGTCGATGTCGCCGGCCAGATGGGTTCGGCGAACTTCGGCGGCCCGATCTTCTCCACTGGTCCTGGCGGAAACGTCCGCTATATCCGTGCCGGTATTGCTTTCCGTGATCCGTTCTTCGGTGGTGGCATCCCCGAGTTTGTGACCACCGAAGCCGGCACACCGGTGACGCTCACCGACGATTCCGGCACGGAGTTCACCGTGACTCCGACCGATTTCGTCGATGGCATCACTTCGCCTCTCGGCAACACGCTCCAAATTCGGACGCTTCCGATTCGCGGTAACGCGGCCTTCGGCCCCGGTGGTGGTGTCGTCACGCTCGACATCGTCTCCGACGGCTCGATCACCATCGATGCGGACACCCGGAGAGACTCGACGGTCGAGATCGGATTCATCGATATCCGGGACTACGTCGGCACCACGCCAGTGCTGTTTGTCGATGCGGACGGCAACGTCCCGGGTGCGGGCGATGACACCGATGATGGTGACGACGGTGGCTTGGACGGTGGCGGTCTCGATGGCGGCGGTGCCCCTGTCAGCGGCGGCGGAGTCGGCGGCGGCTTCGGTCCGGGTGCTGGTGGCGGCACCGGCGGTGGCACGGGCTTTGGCCCCGGCTCCGGTGGTGGTTTCGGCGGCGGTAGCGGGTTCGGCCCCGGTGCCAGTGGCGGTGTCGGCGGTGGAGTCGTGGGCGGTGATGATGGTGGTGACGGCGACGATGGAGACGACGGCGGCATCATCGTTGAAGGTGATCTAGTCGCCCCGTTGTTCCAGTTCGACGGGCCGGCACCGACCGGTTTCACCGAAGCCGACCTCGACCCTGCTCTCTCGTCCAACGTCCGCGGGCTTGATCTCGCGCTGTTCCCCTTCGCCGTGGAAGACGGGCCGGCGGCGCTGGCCGCCGAGACGTCCGTCCTGCTCAACGGCACGAATATCGACGTCCTGCAGTTCAACGGCCACGAGATCAACCGGTTGGTCAACAACACCGCTGGCGAACTTGCGACCGTCACGGGTACGAGCTTCGGCCAGATCGCTGGCGTGGACATCGGCTTCGCCAAATCCTCGACCGGAACTCGCATCGATCCGCAGCGTGTGCTCTTCAGTGACCCGGTTTCGCTCAACGCCAACGAGTTCAGCACGGGTCTCTACATCGGTGAGGCCGTGGACATTATGGCTCGCGGCCGTATCGGCGACATCGTGACCGACGCCGACATTATTCAGGAACTCCAAGCCCTGGGCTTCTTCCCGCCGACTGTCTCGGCCACCGATGACGAAGTCACCGGATCGATCCAGACGATCGTCGCAAACAGTGACGGCGTTGATGATCCGGACGTCTTCGAGGGTATCGTCGGGGTTGTAGTTGCGTTCGTCGACAACGGGACGCAGCAGCTCCTGTTGCCCGGTTACGGCCAGCTCCGCGATGTCAACATCGGTGAAGGTATTGGTTACTCCGGGACCGGCGTCACCAACGAAACCGGCCTTTATGCCCGTGGTATTATCGACTTTGTCGAGAACAACGGTGAAGGCTCCGACATCCGTGGTGACATCATCTCGAACCAAGGCATCGGCACCATCAGCCTCGCCAACGGCGCGATCATCGACGCGGACATCGCCGTCACGGGCGGCTCACGCGATCCCGTCTCGCTTACCTTTGCCGGTAACAACTTCGACTTCGGTTCGGAGTTTGGCGCGGCCGCATCCAACGGTCCGGTGAACGTGACCGGTGCTGATCCGAGCCTATTCGATTCTTCCGAGCGGCCGGTCACCGAGATCGACAACATCAATATCACTGGCAACGGCGGTATCATCGGTGCCCAGTTCCGTACCAGCGATATCGGTAGCATCAGCGTTCCTGACGGCTTCGGCATCATCAACAGCCGAATCCAGAGCGAAGGCGACAGCAACATCTCCTCGATCGTTGCCGGTGGTTACGGCCTCCGCGGTGTCGACATTCTCGGTGGTCAGGACATCAGTTCGGTCGTGGCGACCGGCGATGGCACGTCGCTGCCTTCGACGAGCTTCACTTCGTCGGTGCGGCAGTCGGGCTTCAGCGAGATCGACCTGTTCAGCGGCAAGCCGGTGAACGCGGTCAATGACCTCAACGCGGCCCTGTTCGTCAGCAACAACAAGCCGTTCGGCGGTGAGCGCACGGCTGCGGGTCTGCTCAAGGAAGTTCAAATCGTCACCGGCCGTGACATCGGCGAAGTGTCCGGCTTCGCCATCCGCGGTTCGGCTACACTCGCACAGCCGCGTGTTGCTGATTTCATCAGCCGTGTCTTCGCGGGCAACTTCATCGGCAGCATCACGACCGGTGCCGACGTCGATAACACCAACGTCACCGCCGGTGGTGTTCGCGAGTTCGACATCGGCGAAAACGTCACGTTCTCCGACTTCCGCGTGAGCGGCTTCACCCGAAGCCTCTCGATCGGGGCGAGCCTCGACAAGAACAGCCAGTTGTTCGCCGACGGCCCCGATGGTCGCATCGGTACCGTCTCCATCGGCGGTAACCTCAACGGCCAGATCGTGACTAACGCCGGCCTGGAATCGTTGACTATCGCGGGCAACCTGACGTCGGACAACATCCGTGTTCGACGCGGCGGTATCGGCACCCTCTCCATCGGACGCGACGTCCGCACGGGAGCCTCGCTGATCACCGACGGCACGATTGACAACCTCTTCATCGGTGAGGATGTGGAAACCGAAAGCCAGATCGTCGCCGGTGGCTTCGATCAGATCGACATCGGTGGCACGGTCTTCGGTCGAGTGATCATCCGGTAACCGGGCGATCCGTTCTCAACCCAAACCAACACGGCGGTTGTGTGCCAGGCACACAACCGCCGTGGTTTTATGTGTACTCGCCCTCGTGTCGACAGGAGCCCCGTGGTGAGAGTGAAGGGGCGTTGCGGAATAAGCTCAATAGTCTCGCCGGGCGAAGATCCATGCGGCGAGCAGCACGACGATGGCCTCGAATCCGAGCGAAGTGCCGAGCACGAACAATGCCGAGCGATCATCGAACCGTTCACGCAGCTCGAGCTGGACGCTTGGGTCACCGGGATCAAGCCCACCGCCGCGACGTTCTTCCTGTTGTTGGGCGGCCTCCTCGAGTTCGCCCAGGTCGGCCGAGCCGACGATCCAGCGCCGCATCAGTTCGGCCGTCTCGCTGGTTTTGGGCAACGGTGCTTTCACCGCGAAGGCGACGCGGTGAGCGAGGACGAGTTTGTCGGCGGTATCCACCGCCTCGGCCCGTCGTTCCTTCTCGCCATCGCGAATCGCGAGCCGCGTTTCCTGGAACACCTTGCCCGGGGCTTTGTCCGGGTTGGCAAGCCACTCGGCTTCCTGCTCGTCGATCCGTTGGACCGACCCATCGATCTGCTCGACCTGCTGTTCGGCCGCGACACGGAAGGCGAGTAGCCCCGCTTCGGTCGCGTTCACCAGAAACAACACGAACCACAATAGGATCGTCAGAAGAATCGACGCGAGTGCGGACCGTGTAACCACGCCGATGAGCACCAGGACACAGAACAGGAAGCTGAAGTAAATCGTGACGACCGGAACGGCGAGGAAAATGCCCGGCGACCAGACGCCGCCGCGCAGCCCGAGCACGAGGAATGATGCCAGTGTGAACGCCGTCGCCTGCAATGCGACGAACATCAAGCCGAAGATGTACTTCGTCACGAACAGCCGCAGTCGACCGATCGGCTTGGACAGATACAGGTCGACACTTCCGCCGCTGATGAGGTCGGGGAAGATGTTCGCGGTCGACACCAGCGCGAGGATGATCTGTGCCCAGGTGAGCCAAATGCCCACACCGAACGTCAGGAACATCAGTTTGTAAAACGTGGCCTTGTCGATGTACGCAAAGACCGCCGGCGGCAGCACGGGGCCGAAGAACGGTAACGTCATCCCCTCGTCGCCGAAGCCGACAAGACCGAACGCACCCGCGACGAGCAGCGAAAGTGCCAAGGTGACCCAAAACAGCTTGTTCGCGTTCACCTGGCGATACGCATCGATGAGCAGGGCGAAAGACTGGGTCAACAGGACGTTGGAAGACGCCTTCCTTGAGGGCGTGGCGTAGTCGATCTGGCTCATGGCTGCACCTCCGCGGGAGCAACGTTGGGAATGGGCGGTGGTGGCGCGGTCTCACTTCGTCGCCCCGCCTGCATGGCGCCCGGCCCTTCGCCGACGGCTTCCATGAACAGGTCTTCCAAACTCGGGCGCCGCTGTTGAACTCGAACGATCGTCCGGCCGGCACCACGCAGCGCGTCGATGACCGGTTGGACGCCCGCCGGGTCGGTCACTTCCACGCGGAGCGTTCGATCCGTCCAACTGAGTCCCGGCATGTCCAGATGCGTCGGCTCATCCACGTCGATCTCGTACCAGACCTTGCCCAGCGCGAGTTCGTCGGGTGTGCCTTCGGAGTGGATGACGCCGCCGACCATGATGCCCACGCGGTCGCAGAGTTCTTCGAGTTCGCCGAGCAAGTGGCTGTTGAGAAAGACCGTCTTCCCGGCATCCCGGATGGCCAGCAGGGCATCACGGATCTGCCGGCGGGCGACCGGATCAACGCCGTCGGTCGGCTCGTCGAGCACGACCAAGTCCGGGTCAGCGACCATCGCCTGCGCGAGGCCGACGCGCTGGAGCATGCCCTTGGAGTATTTGGTAATGCGCGTGTCGCCCCAGTCACTCATGCCGACCAGGTCAAGCAGTTCGCCGGCGCGTTTGCGGCGGGCCCGACGTGGCATGCCCTGGAGTCCGCCGAAGAACTCGACCAGCCCTCGGCCGGTGAGGTAGCCGGGGAAGCGGTGTGCTTCGGGCAGGTAGCCGACGCGTTGGAGCGTGGCCTTGTCACCGAGCGGCGCGCCGAGCACGTTGCCTTGTGCCGCGGTCGGGCGAACGACGGTCATCATGCATTTGACGAGCGTCGACTTGCCCGCGCCGTTGGGCCCGAGCAGGCCGTAGATTTCCCCCCGCCCGACCCGCATCGCCACACCGCGCAGGGCCTCGACCTTCCGCCGAAACCCAGCGCGGTACAGTTTCCGCACGTTCTGTAGATCAATCGCAAGCTCACCGGCCATGCCGACCGTTATGCGACAATCGCAGGGAAGTTACAAGGGGCGATGCCACCGGCCACCTTCAGCTACGTGAATAGTTCGCCGATGCCGTGATCGCAGGCCGGGGTGCCGAGTAACACGAGCTACTCAGATTCGTCGAGAACGAAATCCAGTTCATCGGAAAAAGTCGTCAGCACTGTGCATCCACCCTTGCTGCGGTGCGGACCGTGGAACTTGTTGGCCGGATCGCTCAAGAACGATCCCTTTTGGAAGCTGTGACCGTCCTCGATGAAATCGCCTTCGAGAACGAACACCGTTTCGGCGGCCTTCGTATGTTTGTGCCGAGGGATCTCCGCGCCGGCTTCGATGCGCGTCATGACGGTCATTTCGCCCGTTGTTTCGTCTTGGTGCATCACCTTCATTGTCACGCCCTTGAAGTCGAGTGGTTGCCACTGAAGTTGATCGGTGTCGGTCGTCTTCTCGTACATGCAATCACTCTAGCGATTGGAGCTTCTCGTCACTCGATCGACTCGACCCCGTCGATGAGGTCGGCGGCGTCGGTTGCGGCGGTGTCGTTGCCGCTGCCGCCGAAGAGTGTGTCGGCGTCGGTGCCGCCGTTGAGCAGGTCGTCGCCGGGGCCGGCGTCGAGGAGGTCGTCCTGACCCTGGCCGAAGAGTTGGTCGTTGCCGCTGCGCCCGTAGAGCTTGTCGTTGGAGCTGCCGCCGTAGAGTTTGTCGTCCCCGTAGGGACCGCCTTCTTCGTCACCAAAGAGCCGGTCGACGCCCGCGCCGCCGTGGAGGTCGTCGTTGCCGCCGCGACCGTAAAGACGGTCGTCGCCGTCATCGCCGAAAAGAAAGTCCCGGCCGTTGGAGCCGTTAATGCGGTCGTCGCCGTTGCCGCCACGGAGGGTGTTCTTGCCCGCACCGCCCGAGAGGGTGTCGATGCCGCTGCCGCCGATCAGCGAGTCGTCCCCGTCGCCGCCGAAGACGTAGGTCGGGATGCCGACGCCAGGCCGGGTGACGATGTCGTCGCCGCCGTAGGTGTATACCTCGATACGGCCGATGTCGGCGAGGTCTTTGATGCCGAAGGTGTCGCCGTCGAGCCGGGAGGTGACGGTGTCGAAGTCCGCCCGCGGCTCGACCTCGATGTTGTCACCGTCGGGCGTGCCGTGGACGTAGAGGATGTTGCCGATGAGTTGCGTGGTTTGGTGCTCGACGACCCGCGCGGCGATGTCGAACGCGGCCGTGTCGGCGACTTGGGCGAACGTGTTTTCGCCGACGATCACCTCGAACGCGACCGTGCCGGTTGCAACGCCGAGCGCGTCGGACTGCATCTGCAGCGTGAACCCGAGCACGCCGCCGGTGGGGATGACTAGGCCTTCCCCGGCGAGTGCGTTGGCGTTGTTGTCGAACGCAACGAACCCGTCGGGCAGAACAAGGTTGCGAGCGATGGCGGCATCGTTGCTGGCGTTGTCGATGACGTAGCGCCGCAGGTGGCCGGTTTCGCCAACGGCGATGGAGCCGAAGTGGGTGCCGTTGCCGACGCGGGGCGTTTCGCCGGGGTTGAGTGCGCCGCCGTTGACATAGCGGAGGGCCGGGACGGCGTTGGGCGAGGTGCCGGTCCATTGGAACAAAGGCCCGGCGAATCCGGTCGGCAGCGTTTCGAACTCGATGATGCCGCGATAGTTCTCGGCGGCACTGGCTTGGTCGGTGCCGGTGAGGTTGTTGCCCGTGTTCGGCACGTCGTTCCAACTCCCGGGAATGGGCGACGTGGTGTAGCCGGCGTTGGAACGCCACTGCGCCCAGTGCCAGTTGAGCACGCCGTGGTCCTCGCCGCCGACGTCCTGTTGGTCGTTGGGCTCGGTCGGTTCCCAGTTGGTGTAAGCCACGGGTGCGTTGGCCGTCCATGCAAATGCGCCTTCCACGGCGGCGTCGTTCAGACCGGTCCAGAAGATGTTCGGATTGTCGCCGCCGATCGGGGTGGCCACGTTCGGGCTCAGGAAAGTTTGCTGGATGAAATCCTGCTCGGCGGCGGAGTCGATCGCGAGCAACTGCCCGCCGGCCGCGACGGCCTCGGCTTGTGCGTCGGACCATGTGCCGTAGTTGGTCAGGCCGTAGTAGTGCCCATTGCCCGCGGTGGCGGGGATGCCGGCACCGGCGAAGACGAGCACTCGGTACTCCCCCGCAGCGACCGACCCGCCGGGCGTCGTGCCCGCGGTGTCGCCGTCGCCGGTGGTGAGGTCGAACGTGTTGTTCCCAGCGGCAGCGACCGACAGGTAGTAAGACCCGGCGGAAGGCGCGGTGAAGGTCAACTCGGTGTTGACCAAGTCACCGGTCGGGTGCAACGCATCGCTTCCGGTCGCGACGACGACACCCGTCGCGTCGTGCAACCGCACCAGCCCGTCGACCGGGCCGGCGGGTGGTTCCTCGAGTGCGAGGTACGCGTCGATCGTCTGGCCGCTCGCCAGTTCGATCCGAAACACATCCACATCATCGGACGATGCAAGATCGCCATCGGCGTAGCGGACGCCTAACGCCGCCCCGAGGTCGGTCGCTTCGGCGATCGAGTCGAACTCGGATGAGCCGCCACCCGAAAGCAGCCGGCGCGATTCGAGGGTTTCGGCGATACAACGGTACAGATCGGCGCGGCGATACTTCATGGACAACTCAGGGACGCCGCATTGTGCCGCGAAGTTGCACCCGCATCACAACGAAATCATGCGGAGTTGACGCGCGTTAATGCGCGCCACTCCGATCATGACGGTCAGCCAACTGGGGCAACTCCGAATGGACTCATCCGGCATCGCCCGGCAGCGTTGGCGTAGTGCTAGATGAGCGACTCGATGCTTGCGACGCTGTCGAGTCCGCCGTCGACTTCGGCCTCGTCGTCTTCGGTGCCGCCGTCGATGAGGTCGAGTTCGCCGTCGAGGGCGAAGATGGAATCGAAGCCGGCGTCCCCGCGGAGGGTGTCGAGGCCGGCGTTGCCGATGATGACGTCATCGCCGGTGCCGCCTGAGAGCAGGTCGTTTTGCTTGCCGCCCTCGAGGGTGTCGTTGCCGGCTTCGCCTTGGAGCTTGTCGTTGGACGACGCGCCCGTGAGGAAGTCGTCGCCGTCACCGCCGAAGAGCCGATCGACGTTGCCGCCGCCGTCGAGGTAGTCGTTGGCGTCGCCGCCATAGATGCGGTCGTTGCCACCTTCGCCGAAGAGGAAATCGCGGGTACCGTTGCCATTCACGCGATCGTCGCCGGGGCCGCCAAAGAGTCGGTCACGGCCGGCGGCGCCGGTGAGCGTGTCACGGCCGGCGCCCGCGGTGACGGTGTCGTCGCCGACATCCATGAACGCGTAGGTGTTGATGTCGATGCCGGAGAAGTCGACCAAGTCGTCGCCGGCACCCATGTAGAGTTCGATGCGGCCGACGCTGGCGGGGTCGAAGCGTTGCTCTTCGCCATTGAGGCGAAGGCGTAGATCTCCGTTGTTGAAGACGATCGAAAGCACGTCGTTGTCGGGTGTTCCGGTGACCGTGAGGATGGTCGAGGGAACGTCGAGGACGGCAAAGCTCGGCGGCGGAGGTGCGGTCACGCCCTCGTCCTTAACGGCGGTGTAGAGATCGAATTCGTCCTCGTCGGGGATGTCACCGGTGAAGGAAAGGACGTTGGCATTCGGCGTGGAGGAACCGGCGAGGCTGACCGTGATGGAGCCCTCGCCCGGGACGTTGGCGGAGAATGATCCGGTGAAGAAGCCGTTGCTCGACGGGTTGATCGATCCGGTGATCGGGAGCGTGCCGAACTCCTGTTCGAGGAGCGTGCCGGTGAGGCTGCCGTTGTTGATGGTGAAAGTGCCGCGTAAGCCGTCGCTGATGAACTCGTAGTCCCCGTCGTAGTCGGCGAGGGTCACACCGCTGAGTGCCCGGGTGAAGGTGGTGACTTCCGGTTCTCCACTGTCGAAGTAGACACCGTTGAAGATGGACAGGTCGGTGGAGAAGTTGCCCTGGACGGGGATGTTGCGGGTGCCGTCGATGTCGGTGAGATTGATGAAACCGGACTGGCTGTAGAAGTTGGAGGATTGGTTGAAGTTCGATGGCGAGCCGGCGAAGGGTCCGGAGAAGTTGCCCGAGTTGATGGTGACGCCGGTGAAGTTGTCGGTGCCGGTGCCACCAAGGACGATGTTGTCGTTGGCGTCAAAGGAGCCGTAGGACTCTTCGCTGGTGAAGATGAATGCGCCATCGAAGCTGTCAGCGTCGGCGGTATTGCCGTCGGGTGTCAGCGTGATGCGCGTCGGATAAGAGTTATCCGGTGCCGTATCGGGGAAGGCAGTCGGGTCGGGTGCGGAGAGGATCAGGGTCGAGCCGGACGGATCGAGCCGACCGGTAAGGCCAAGGTCGGGGAACGACGGGTTGCTGAAGAACAGATCCGCGGCCACGGCACCGTCGGGCTGAATGTCGAACGTGCCGGACGTGATCGGTATGCCGCCGGTGTTGCTGAACGGATACGCCCCGTCGGTCACGTTGCCCGAGGCGTCGATGGTGATCTCGGTAAAGACCGGCCCGCCCGGTCCGAGGATCGCATGCGTGCCGGCAAGATCGGCAACTGAAAAGTTGGCCAGCAGGCGACGGGATTCAAGGTTTTCAATCATTCCGTTTTGGTGGTGTGGGTACTTCATCACAGCCGCACCCTATACCAGAAAACGGTCAAGACTTCAATAAGACAGGCTTGTAAATTCGTGAAACGTCCGAGCGTTGCGCCGTTTTCACCGTTCCGCGGCCATTCGTTCCACGACCCGGTCGCTGACGCTGTCGGCCAGCTCGCGCATGATCGGTTGGCGTTGCTCGTGGGGGATGTCGTGGAGGCTGACCGGGCCGATGTCGTCGTCGTCGACGTGGGCGGCCCGCATGGTTCGGGCGTTGGCGTAGACGCGCTTGCGGGTGAGGTACAGCAGCTCCTCGCTGATACGGCGGTGGCGGCTGAGCATGTCGGCCAGAAGCGCGATCGCGCCGAAGACCAGCGACAGCGTGAGCAGCGTCCCGGAGATGCCGATCAGGCTCGTCCACGGCGAGGTGCGCCCCGCGAAGAGATACCAAACCGTGACGAACAACGCACCGAGCAGACCCGGCACGAGCAGCGTCAGCGCGAGCCCGCCGAAGAACCGCAACGGCCGGATGTCCCGTGCCGCACGCAGGATCACTTCCGATGCGTTCACGCCATAGCGGAAGACGTTCTTGGCAACCCGGCTCTCGCCGAACTCACGCGTGCCGCGAATCTTGATCGGCACCTCGGCGATCCGACAGCCCTTGTTGTACAGGTCGATGAAGCACTCTTGCGTGTAAGTGAACCGCCCGAAGAGCGTCATACGATAGGCGGCTTCGCGGTTGAACGCGCGGAAGCCGCAGGAAACATCGGTAAAGCCGGTGCCGCCGCAGATGTAGTTGATGATCTTGCACATGCCCTTGTTGCCCCAGAGCTTCACGCCCGACATCTCGGGCACGACCTCGGGGGTGGCAAAGCGGGAGCAGGTGACGAAGTCGGCCTCGTCGTCGAGCAGGGGGGCGACGAGCTTGCGGATGTCGTCGGGGTTGAACTGCCCGTCGGAGTCGATGTTGACGATGTACGACGCGCCGCTGCGCATGGCCCGGTCCATGCCGGTGCGGAAGATGCTGCCCAGGCCCGGTCGGCCGGTAACGGTGACGACGGTCGCGCCCTCGACCTCGGCAAGCTCAGCGGTGCGGTCGGTGGAGCCGTCGTTGATGACGAAGACCTCGACCTCGTCGATGCCGGGAATGTCGCGCGGCACACCGGCCACGACGCGGGCGATGGTCGGCTCCTCGTTGTGGGCCGGCATCGTTACGGCAAGTTTCACGGGCTCATGCTTCATGTTCGGCAAGCGGGGAGAGTAGTCCGCATGGCCGAGGGACGCCACGAGGGCCGGCAACGTTTCGCAGCTTCTTGGGGGCGGGTCAGTCCGCCTTGACCCGGAAGATCGCCGGGACCGGCTGTTGCTCGAGCGTCAGGCCGCCGTCGGTCGCGAGGGTGAGGGTGTAAAGCGTGTCAGGGCGGAAGATGGTCCACGGCCCTTCGCCCCCGGCGGTTTGCACCCCGTACTTGGCGCGCAACTCCTCGTCACGGGCCAAGTCCCAAAACTTCTCCCACAGCTCGGCCTCGAAGGTGGTGATGTTCGGGTTCTCGCCGGCGTAGATGTCGGGCTGGCCGCCGATCGGGTCGATGGGATGGGCGTCTTCGGGGGCTTCGGCCCCGCCGTGAATGCCCATGAACAACGCGATCGACTGGCCCCGCATCGGATCGTTGGCCTCGATGTATCCGCGCTCGAACGTGATGACCTTGCTCAGCACATGCACCGAATCGCCAAGCACTGTGAAGGATTTGGGCGGCAGCGGATCGCCCTGCGTGTCGTACTCGACAAACAGCAGGTCGGTGACGAGCACGCCGTCTTCGTTGGTGTTTTGCTCGGTGACGATCATCTCCGCCACACGGCGCTGGCCGCTGAGTCGGTCGACCAGATCCGCGAGCACGGCTTTCTCGGCTTCGAGTTGGTCGATCTGTGCCGCAGTGGAGTTGGTCTGCTGGTAGTACCAAAGCCCACCGCCCGCGGCGGCCGACAGCACCAACATCCCAGCTACGCGAAACGCCGCTTTCATTCTGTGAACTGTATCGGCAGTTGCCTTGCGCGGCGGTCAGTTTGCTTCGCCGTCCGATTTGCGTGGTCCGTCGGTGAGCATTTCTTTCTGAATGCAGTCGGCGATCCCGCGGACCCGTGCGTGCAGCGCCTCGCCCTCGTTCATGCAGCCGTACATGTCCAACGCTTCCTCGAGCGAGTCGAGTTCACACTTGGAGATGAGCACGACGCGGCTGCCGTCCTTGAGCCGCATCTCGATTCGTGAGGACTCGGTGACGACCCGTTTGCAATGATCAAGCAAAGTCTCGGCACAGGTGTGAGCCTCGACACAGTCGAAATGGATCACGTCGCCGTCGTCGTCCACAGCCGACTCGGTGGTTGGCTTGGCACCAACCTCGGCATCCATCGCTTGTTCGTCCGTGGACGTGACCGACGTCTTCGCGGGGTCGCTTGGGGGGACACGAGACATGGCGGAACCGATCCTGCGGCATGGTTGGCCGCTGACTAAACAACACGTCGATCGATGCGCAGGGCGGTTGCGAACACCGCCGAGAACCAACACACCGTCGGTCGGATGCCCATCGGTCACGCGGGAGCCGGGACATCGCGAGGCGATGCACCGAAGGGCCATCGCCGACGCTAGTTTTACCGCCCCGATTGGGTCATGGTTCGGGGAGTTGCAAAAATCTCGCAGATTTTTTGCGAGACGCCCGGCGTGCTTCGCGCACTAAAACCGCCGGGGAGGAGATTGTCTTTCCACGGCGGACGAATTCATCGGATCAACTGGCCGGCTTATCGGAACTTAGCGGCCATCTCGAACCGGCCGTTGCTGATCGCCCGTGAGCGGGTGATCTCCGCCTGAATGCCGGCATCGTCGGGGATGTCGATTTGCTCGGTCGACTCGGCGTTCATCACGAGGCGGACAGCCTGCCCGACCGGGATCGGCTCCTTGAGCATGAAAGCCACGCCACCCTCGGCGCTGTCGCGGGTGAGAATATCGAACGTCGTCCCCGCCTTTTCGCCGGTAATGAGCTGCAGAACCGCCTTGGTCCTGGGCGTGGTCCGGCGTGCGCCACGCATCGGGCCGCGGCCCAAGTGCTCGCGGTGCGGCTGGAACCCGTCACGATCGATCGTGACGGCGGGGTTGATCTTCGGCGGGCCGATGCCCGTGCGTTTGCGTCTGCGACTCATAAGCGAAGGTCTGAACGTGGTTTGAGTTGTGCGAATCGACCCGGCTGGCCCCTGCCGTCCGGGAAGTACGATCGTCGTCGGCTTTCACGACCGGCGAATCACGTGAGGGGACGCCGTCCTTCCACGCCGCATGAATATCGACTGCCCGAAGGGCAGGCCGACACGCACACCGGCGTTCCAGCCGCGTCGAATAGGTTTCGACACAGTTGGTCGGGCGGTCGCTCAACGATCAGTCTGCCGGACAACGGGGTTGCCATCGCTGCGACGTGGACTGATCTCTGCGAATCGCGTTCCGTCGATGAAGCCAATCAGCGATGCCGAGGGAAACTCCCGAGATTCGGCGCGCTGTTCTCCAGATCGGTCCTTTATTGTTCCCCCTTGAGCCCGCGCGGTCAACCATTATGAAACAACCGCTGGTGTCGGGCCGATTCGCCGACCCCATCATGCGGGTCGTGGCGGTTGTAACGACGGCGGCTTGCCGAATGCTCATCCGATCGCCGACCACGCCGCGCGGATGTCATCGTCGGCAATGTCGTCGCGAACCTGCGCCGCTCCGATGCCGACCGGCAGCACCAGTCGGACCTTGCCGTCGCGGACCTTTTTGTCGAACTTCATCGCGTCGAAGAGTGCCGACGGGTCGAGGCCCGGGAGCGTCGTCGCCAACTCGGTATTTGCCAAAACGTCTCGGACGGCTTGGCCCTGCTCGGCGTTCATGCTGCCCACCCGCTCGGCCAGCACCGTCGCACACTTCACGCCCAGCGCGACCGCGTCACCGTGAGAAACGGCGTTGGCGGTGACCTTTTCGATGGCGTGGCCGAAGGTGTGGCCGAGATTCAGATGAGCGCGGACGCCGTGTTCGTACGGGTCCTCGGCGACGACGGCTGCCTTGATCGCGACGTTGGCCGCGACGTGCTCGGTGAGCCAGTCAAGATCCAACGCGAGTGCCCGGCCGATCTCGCTTTGGAGTTTTGCGAACATCGCTGCGTCACGGATGACCGCGTGCTTGATGCATTCGGCCAGTCCCTCGCGTAGTGGTTTCGGCGGAAGCGTGGCAAGCGTGTCGGTGTCGATCAGCACGGCAGCGGGTTGGTGAAACGCGCCGATGAGATTCTTGCCGGCACCTGAGTTGACGCCGGTCTTGCCGCCGACCGACGCGTCAACCATCGCGAGTAGTGACGTCGGCACCGGCACGAACGGCACACCGCGCAGCAACGTCGCCGCGACGAAGCCGGCCATGTCCGTCGTCACCCCGCCGCCCAGCCCGATCACCGGCGTACGCCGATCGATGCCCGCCGCGAGGATCTGCTCGTACACCGGCAGCAACGTTTCGAGCCGCTTGCCAGCCTCACCGCCGCCAAGGCTCGCGACGATGACCTCGTACCCCGCCGTCTCCAACGATGCTCGCAACGTTGGCAGGTGCAGCGGTGCGACGTTCTCGTCCGCAATCACCACCACCTTCCGCGCCGGTGCGATCGCCGCCAACCGCTGCCCCGCATCGTCGAGCAACCCGCGCTCGATATGCACGTCATACGTTCCGCTGGCAAGTTCGACCGGTACCGTCGGCATGGGACGCACGATATACTCGTCCCATGGTTGTCGCCTACGAGCAGCGGCTGAAGGATAAACCGCAGTGGGCATGGAGGGAGAGCGGCATGCACTTCGAAGATGAGAGCGAAGTCCAAAAAACGCTGCGACGGATCACACAACGACTTCACGATCTGGACATTTCGTACGCGTTGGTCGGTGGGATGGCGATGTTTCGCCATGGGTATCGGAGGTACACCGAAGATGTCGACCTGCTAGTCACTCCGGCAAGCTTGGAGAAGATTCACGCGGAGTTGGACGGTCTTGGCTACCTCCCCCCGTTTCGCGGCAGCAAGCACCTGCGCGACACGACCACTGGCGTGAAGGTCGAGTTTCTTACGACGGGTGGCTTTCCGGGCGACGGCAAGGAGAAGCCGGTCGTGTTTCCCGATCCGTCCAAGGTTGCTGTTGAGATCGACGGCGTCCAAGTTCTTGGTCTGCCGACGTTACTCGAACTCAAGCTGGCAAGCGGGATGAGCAACGTCACTCGCGCGAAAGACATAGGCGATGCGACAGAACTGATCCGCGTGCTGGAGATCCCGCGTGACATGGCCGAGAAGTTAAACCCATATGTTCGCGAGAAGTTCCTCGAACTCTGGGACGCGCTCGCTGCCGAGCCGGACGAGTTGCCATGATCACTTTCGCAGCGCGGCGGCGGCGATGGGGTTGGCGACGCCGTTGATGACTTTGCCGGCGCCCTCGATCGTGACGAACGCGTTGGCGGCCTGCTCGGTCACGGCGGCGAGGACCGCCTTGACCTTCTTGCGCCGCACGACCAGAAACAGGATCGGCGTCGGCCCGTCGCGGCCCTCGCCGGCGACCTCGGTCACGGCCCAGCCCATCTCACGCAGTTTCACCGCCAGGTCCGTCTTCTCCCGGGTGATCACGCGGACGATCTGCCAGCCGCTGGCGATCCAGGCTTCGACGGTGATGCCGACGTAGATGCCCGTCGCATAACCGCCGGCGTAGCCGATGGTGCGGAGCACGCTCATCTCGCCGCGGAGCACGGCACTGATCGCGGTGATGAAGATCAGTGATTCAAGAAAACCCAGCGCGAACGAGACGCCGCGCTGGCCGCGGATGGTGTAGATGTTGCGGATCGTGCCCAGCGAGACGTCGCCGACGCGGGCGCCGAACACGAGCAACGCGCCGAGGAGGGCACCCCATTCGAAGTCGAACATGGCCGGCAGGATAGCGGCGGCCGCCGGCGTTGCCGATCCAATCGGTTACCGATCTACTCGCCGGCGTCTTCCTTTTCCTTCATCCGTTCTTCCAGCTTCTTCTTCTGACGCTCGGCGATGTACGCGTCGCGCTCGGCCTTGAGCTGGCTCTCGATCTCGGCGAGCTCGGCCTTCTGCTCGTCGTTGAGCATCGCCTGGATGTCGTCGTACTCGGCTTGCTTGAGTTGCTTGATCGCCGCGAGGGTTTCGTCATGTCGCTTGTCGATCGCGAGGATCGTCTTGGTGTCGAGCGTCTCCATCAGTGAGTACGGCTTGTAAAGCTTCGGCAGTTTCCCCACCGGCTCGGGATTGTCCGGCACCTGCGCAATCGCCACCGTCGCCCCGACCCCAAGGAGCACCCCCACGAACAGTTTTGTGTGTTTCATGGTGATGAGCGTACCGACGGTCAACGCAAGCACCAAACAAATCTGCACTGCACAGGAGCGCCAAGCTGCGTTGCTCCGCAACGCGGTTCGAACGTCGAGTAGCACATTGCTCATGACCCAGTCGTGGGCCGGTTAGAGTGTCATAGTGGGGTGCGTTTACGGTTGAAAGCTCGAACTTGTCGCGCGATCAATCGGATTCTGCCTCTCGTTCACGCATCCACGCGGCAAACCCCTCCGCATCTTCCTTAGAATTCCACCAGCGTTGGAGATCAATCATTACATTGCGAATGTGCGGGTGATGGACTGGCTTCACTCGCCAGTTCGTGATTCGTTTTGATGGCATCACAATGGTCACGAAGCGCCGGCTTCCGCGATGTTTCCCAATGACGTGTACCTTCTCGTATCCGTCTCCCCATATCGACGGGAGCACGAACAGTTTGGACCCACTGCTGAAGTGCTTTGTCCCAGGTCGTAGCTCTCGGTCCTCGCCATGCGTGCTGATCTCTTTAACGTTCCCCACCAACGACCAAAGTTCGTCCGGCGGTTCTTTGGCTGCAGGGGCATCAGGCTGACCTGCTCCGAATAGCAGTTTGAACCATCGACAAAGTCGGACGGTTACACACTCATCCCGCTCTCCTCGTCCGCCTCGGCTTGGGCTTTCATGGCTTCCCACTCTTCGAGCGTAATCGTGGCTTCGCGGGCCTGCGAGCCTTTGTATTCGCCGACGATGCCGGACTCGGCCATTTGTTCGATCAGGCGGCTGGCACGGCTGTAGCCGATGGTGAGCTTGCGTTGGAGTAGGGACACGCTGCCGCGCTTGGTTTCGAGGACCACGCGGACGGCGTCGTCGAAGAGCTCGTCCTTCTCGCCGCCGGCGTCGATGTTGCCGGACTTGATCGCAACCAGCTCCGGCTCGTACTGCGCTTCCGCATTCGCCTTGACCGCCTTGACGCTCTGGCGGATTTCCATGTCGTCGATGAACGTGCCCTGGCTGCGCATCGGTCGGCTCGCGCCGGGCGGCATGAACAGCATGTCGCCCTGGCCGAGCAGCAGTTCCGCGCCGTTCTGGTCGAGCACGATGCGGCTGTCCATGCGGCTGCTCACACGGAAGGCGATCTTGCTGGGCATGTTCGATTTGATCAGGCCGGTGACGACCGTCGCCTGCGGACGCTGGGTCGCGAGGATCAGGTGGATGCCGACGGCGCGGGCCTTCTGCGCGATGCGGACGATGGACGCCTCGACTTCCTTGCCGGCGGTCATCATCAGGTCCGCGAGCTCGTCGATGACGATCACGACATACGGCAGCTTCTTGGGCACCTTCGCCTCTTCCTCGGGCGTGGTGCAGTTGAAGCGCTCGATGAGTTCCTCGCGGGACAGCGAGTTGTACGACGCGATGTTCCGCACGCCGGCTTCGGCGAGCAGGTCGTAGCGCTGGTCCATCTTCGTGCACGCCCAGTCGAGCACGCTGGCTGCCTTGCCGACCTCGGTGATGACCGGGGCCATGAGGTGCGGGATGTCGCGGAAGGGTGCCATCTCGACGACCTTGGGGTCGACGAGGATGAGCTTCACCAGGTCGGGCCGCTGGGTGTACATGATCGACATGATGATGGTGTTGATGCAGACCGACTTACCCGAGCCGGTCGTGCCGGCGATGAGGCAGTGGGGCATCGACGCCAGGTCGGTGATCAGCGGCTCGCCGCTCGCGTCCTTGCCGAGGAAGAGCGGGATCTGCATCTTCTGCACCTTGGCCGGTGCGGTTTGCATGAGATCCTTGAGGCGGACCTTCTCCTTCTCGGCGTTGGGCACTTCGATGCCGACGGTGTGCTTGCCGGGGATGGGCGCGACGATGCGGATGCTCTCGGCGGCGAGGGCGCGGGCGATGTCGTTCTGCAGGCCGGTGATGGCGCTGACCTTGGTGCCGCGGGTGAGTTCGAGCTCGTACATCGTGATGACCGGGCCGGTGTCGATGGCACATACGCGGGCGTCGACGCCGAACTCGTCGAGCGCGGCTTCGAGGCTGGCGGCCTTGGCGCGGACGAACTCCTCCTGTTGCTCGGCGAAGCCGGTCTCGGCCTCCTCGAGCACGTCCCACGGCGGCAGGTCGTAATCGCCAAGTTCCTTGGGCGGCGGCGGGGCGGTGTTCTTCTTTGGGCGGTTGGCCAAGCGGACGACGATGTCCTTGCGCTGCTCGGGTTCTTCCTCGTCGAAGTTGGCCTTGGCGGCTTCGGCGTTGGCCTCGGCGATCTCGTCCTCGGCGTCCTCGATGTCGGCCTCGTCGATCTCATCGACGGCTTCTTCGTCATCCTCTTCCCACTCCTCCTCGTATTGCTCGTCGTCTTCTTCCTCCTCGTATTCGTCCACGAGGTCCTCGCCGTCCTCGACTTCGAGCACCTTGGGTTGGCGGACCTTCTTCTCACGCTTGGGCAGGCTCGGCAGCGCCGGCATGCGGAACTTGGGGAGCGACAGCTTCGGCAACGTCGGGACGCGCAGCTTCTTACCGGTGACGGCGGTGACCAGCGCGGGGATCGGGCCGCGCGTGAAGATCTCGTCAGCGGCCAGCAGCAGGGCGATGAACACGACGACCGCGAGGATGAGCTTGGTGCCGACGCCGGCGAAGCGCTCGGTCAGCTCGGCATTGGCGTAGATGCCGACGACGCCGCCGCTGCCCTCGGGGAAGCCGGCTGGTGAAAAGCCGGTGACGTGTGCGCTGATCGCCGCGACGCCGACGGCCAGCAGCATGATCCCCGCGACGCGCAGCCACGGGTCGGTGAGTTTGGTGCCCCAGAGTCGCAGGCCCAGCAGCACGGTGCCCAGCCCCATGAGCACCCACACGCCCGCCCCGAGCATCGCGAAGCCGTGGTACGCGACGAACGCCCCGACCGGCCCGCAGAGGTTCGCCGTCGGCGGGTGCGGCGTTACCGCATGGCTCGGCCAATCGTTCGGCGAAAAACTCCCGAGCGAAAGCACGAGAAACACCCAGGTGCCAAGCAGCAGGGCGAGCGGGATGACGCGGTTGAGCGTGTTGCGTTGCATGTGATAGGTGGTGAGATATGAGATGGTGAAGTGGTGAGATGTCAGAGACGGCAACGTGGCTTTCACCACCTCACCATCTCGCCCCTCACCACCTCACACGCCCGTGCTCCCAAACCCGCCGGAGCCGCGCTTGGTGTCGGGGAGTTCCGACACCTCGACCGTCTCCGCCATTGCCACCGGGGCGATGACGAGTTGGGCGATGCGGTCGCCGGGGGCGATGGTGAACGGCTCTCGGCCGAGGTTGATCAGCGGGACCATGACCTCGCCGCGGTAGTCGGCGTCGATGGTGCCGGGGCTGTTGACGGGCGTGATGCCGTGGCGGGAGGAGAGACCGCTGCGTGCGCGGACCTGTCCCTCGTAGCCGACCGGGATCGCCAACGCGAAGCCGCACGGCACGAGCGCGATGTCCATCGGGTCCAGCGCGACGTTCTCGGCCGCACACAGGTCCATACCCGCCGCCCCCGCCGTCATTCGACGCGGAAGCAGCGCGCCTTCACGCAAGCGCAGGATGGGCACGGACAGCGCGGACACCACCTTTTGTATCGGCCACCGGCGTCGGATACGGACAGTCCGGGGCATGTTCACTTCAGTGAACATGCACGACGCACCAACACCCTCGCAAACGTCCCTTTCTCCATCGCCCCCAACCCCGTCTCCCCCTCCCGATCGATCAACGTTGCATCGATCCCCGGCGCCCCCATCGTGTCCAGCGGATTGAACACCAGCAGGTCCAGGTCGAGCTGCTCGAACTTCTCCCGCGCCCGCGTGATGTCGTCCTCCAGCTTGAAGCCGACGACCGCCTGATCCGGCCGCTTCATTTCACACAGCGTCGCCAGCACGTCCACCGTTGGCTCCAACTCGATCGTGAGCTGATCGCCACGTTTCAGCTTGCCGGTAGTGGTTTTTACCGGACGAAAGTCCGCGACCGCCGCCGCCATGATCAGCACGTCGTGCGTTGGCCACTCCGCCATGAGCGCTTCGAGCAACTGCTGCGTCGTCTCCACCCGCTCGGCCCCGCTCGGCACCGGCACCTCGCACGCCGCCATCACCAACGTCGCCTCATGCCCCGCCTCCCGCACTGCGTCGGCCAGCGCCACCCCCAACTTCCCCGACGACCGGTTGCCAACGAACCGCACCGCATCAATCGGCTCCCGCGTCGCCCCGGCGGAAATGAGAAATCGCGTCACGGCTTTACCTCACTCAGCAGCAGCGCTGGAATCAGGATGCGGGAGGCCAGCCGCTTGTCGCTCGTGACGAACAGGTCACACCCGAAGCCGGCGGCGATCGCTAGGTGGATCGCGTCTGGCGTTTTCATGCTGCGGGCATTGGCCCGAAATCTCGCAGCTTGGAGCAACACCGGCTTTGTCACCGGATTGATTTCCGCTGCGGCGAGAAACTGCTGGAAGTCGGCCTCGAGCCGCTTGTTGCCGTCGCGGATCGGCTTCACGGTCACTTCGAGCCAACTCAACGCGCTCGTACACAATCGTCCCCCGCTCGAATCGATCTTGTCGAGTATCAACTGCAAAGGATCGGCGAACTTGGGGTGCTTCTCAACGATGTAGATGATCGCGCAGGCGTCGAAGTAGACTCGGCCTGACAGATCGAAATCGTCTAGTCCCACGATGCCTTCTCCGCTTCGATCTCGGCCTCTCGTTCACGCCATTGCTCTGGAGTCCGCTCAACGCCGTGCATTGACCTCATCAACCCGCCGTAGGCTGCTCCGATCTGAGCATCCGACGAGGTTGGCACCGGCACAGACGTTACCTCAACCGTCGTGCCCGGTTCAGCTTCCGGCAACGGAACATACGCGACACCATCTTCGCCAAGAACGACCTTGCGAATCCAACTCTGAGGTCTGGATGATGATGTTGAACGGCTCATGCCCGGCATGATACGAAAAATCTCAACGCAGCGTGATGGCCGCCTCCACAATCGCACTCACCTCGCTCATCCGCCCCTTGCCGACGTTGCGGCAGGCGAGCCAGCCGTCTTCGGGGCCGACGAAATGGTGGCCGCGTTGGCGCAACTGCTCGACGGCGTTTTGCGTGGCGGGGTTGTCCCACATGCGGGTGTTCATGCTCGGGCACCACATGACCGGGCACGCCGACGCGGCAACGAGCAGGCTCACGATGTCGTCGCACAGACCCGCGGCCGCCTTGCACAAAAGGTGCATCGTCGCCGGGGCGATCAGGAGCAGATCAGCTTGCTCGGTCAGGCCGATGTGCTGGGTGTCGCCGGGGTTGGTCTGGGTCCACAGGTTGGTGCGGACGGCGTTGCCGGAGAGCGCTTCGAACGTCAGCGGCGTCACGAACTTGGTCGCCGCCTCGGTCATGCATACATCAACCCGCACCCCGGCTTGAACCAGCTTGGAGCACAGGTCGGCGGATTTGTAACAGGCGATGCCACCCCCGACGCCGAGGATGATCCGGCGGTCACACAGTGACGAGTCCGGGAGCGACTTGGTCGCGGCGTCGGTCATTGCGGGAGAATCACTGTGTGATGATCGACTCGGGCGTCGGCAGGCCGCTGGCTTCGTAGTCGATGGCAATCTTGTCTTGCAGGATTTCCTCGATGGCGACTTCCATGTCGGTCATGCCGTCACGGACCTCGACCAGCGGACGTGCCCCGTCCATGAGTTCGACGAGACGACGCTGCAGCAGGGCGGTGAGCTTGAACCGGCCGCCGACCTTTTTCACGATGTCGTCGGATTTAAGGGCTTCGATCATGGGGGGAGGTAGTTGTTAGAGCCTAGGGCTTAGCTGTTAGAGTCTGGCCGCGATGCTAGGACCAAGCTCGGGCGTTTTCTCTCCCAACTAGGCTCTAGCAGCTAGCAGCTTCGCTCAAATCTCGCCCAAGCTCCGCTTGTGCCGCAGGACCTTCTCGATCTCCTGCACGGCGTCTTCGAGGTCGTCGTTGATCACCATGTAGTCGAACGCTCTGCTGCCCTTGGCCATCTGGATCTCGCGCTTGGCGGCGCGGAAGCGTTTGTCGACCTCGGCGGCGTCGTCCCGGCCGCGGTCGTTGAGACGCTGGAGCAGCGTCGCCTCGTCGGGCGGAAGGATGAACGTGAGCACGGCGGCCGGATAGTGGTGGCGGACCTGCAATGCCCCCTGCACGTCGATCTCCAGCAGCACGTCATGCCCCTCGCGTAGCCAGTCCATCGCGGGGGTCTTCGGCGTGGCGTAGTACTGGCCGTAGACCTGGGCGTATTCGAGGTACTCGTCGTTATCGAGCCGGCGGTAGAACTCCGGCTTTTCGACATAGTCGTAGGTCTTGCCCTTGTCGTCGCCGGGGCGCTTCTCGCGGGTGGTGACGGAGGTGGCATAGCGGACGCCGGTGCGATCAGAGAGGGCGCGGGAGATGGTGGACTTGCCCACGCCCGAGGGGCCGCAGAGGACGAGCAGTAGGCCGGGGTGGGAGGCGGACATGCGAGCAGGGTAGCGCGTGAGAAATCCGAATGACGAGTTCCCGAATGACGAAGGAAGTCCGAATGCAGAATGACCCACCTTCGGATTTCGGGCTTCGTCATTCATTCGTCATTCGGGAACTCGTCATTCGTCATTTCCCAGCGTCATTCCACATTTTGCACTTGTTCCTTGAGCCGGTCGATCGCGCCTTTGATCTCCACGACGTGGCCGGCGATCTGGGCGTCGTTGGCTTTGGAGCCGATCGTGTTGGCCTCGCGGAGCATTTCCTGGGTGAGGAAGTCGAGCTTCCGGCCGGCCTGCTCGCCGTCCTTCTTGCAGGTCTTGCGGAAGTGCTCGACGTGGTGGCCGAGCCGTTGAATCTCCTCGGCGACGTCGGCCTTTTCGGCGAAGACGGCCACCTCGCGGATCAGCTCTGACTCCTCGACCTTGAGCGCGCCCTCGGCCAACAGTTCGTTGACCCGTGCCGTGAGCCGGCGGTGGTAGTCCTTGACGATCTTCGGGGCGTGCTCGGCGACCTTGGTCACGTTGGCGGCGATCACGTCGAGGTGCTTGTCGAGCTCGGCCTGAAGTGAGTGCCCCTCGGCCCGGCGGTGTCCGACCAGTGCGGCGATGGCCCGGTCGGCCAGTTCCATGACGTGCTGCTCGTGCTCCTTGAGTTGGTCGGTCGGCTCGGCGGCGGGGTCTGCGAGTACGCCGGGCAGCGTGAGCAGGTCAGCGAGATTGATCGGCTTGTCGGAATCGGCGAAGGGCTTGAGGGCCTCGACGTAGCTCCGCAGCGCCGCGGTGTTGACCTCGAGCGCGGCGTCGGCGGCTTCGGTTTTGAGGTGCAGCGTCAGCGTGACCGATCCGCGGCCCAGCGCCTTGCGGAGCATCGCTTCGAGCTTGGGTTCGAGACCGGCCAGCGCGTCGGGCAGACGGATGGTCGGCTTGAGGTAGCGGTTGTTGACGGAGCGGGCTTCGACGGCGTAGTGCGTACTTCCGACGTGCGCGGAAGCGTCGCCGAAGCCGGTCATGCTGTAGATCATCGCCGGTGAGCTTACTCGGATTCGGCGGGAATGTTCTCCACCTCGGCGGGGACGTCTCCGGTGGACTCGCCGGTGTCGGTGGGCTCGGTGTCTGTCATGTCGCCCAGGCCGGTCGGTGCGTCGTCCACTTCTCCATCTTCGTCGGGCGCGGCGATCGGAGCCGGTCCACCGACGTTGGCCTTGAGCGATTTACCGGTCCAGACCAAGCCCATGCCCAGAAGAAGGAACAGCACGAACACGACTGATGTGGCCCAGGTGAGCACGTCGCCGGTCTTGGTGCCGAAGGCGGTGTTGCCGCCGGCCCCGCCGAACGCGCTGGAAAGCCCGCCGCCGCGACCCTTCTGGATCAGGATCAGCAGCATGAGGAACAC
Organism: Planctomycetota bacterium; assembly: GCA_039182125.1. Classification (NCBI taxonomy): domain Bacteria; kingdom Pseudomonadati; phylum Planctomycetota; species Planctomycetota bacterium. Next base: position 57,664 of record JBCDCH010000004.1, on the reverse strand, counting down.
GCACATGAGTGCGAAGATCACGCCAAGGGTGTAGAAAAGGGCGGTCATGGGAGCGGGGATGATAGCCCGCTCCCGGGCGGTCAGCCGACGGCGGCTTTGCAGATGGCCAGGAAGTCGTCGGGCTTGAGCGAGGCTCCCCCGATGAGGCCACCGTCGATGTCGGGCTGGGCGATCAGTTCGGCGGCGTTGCCGGGCTTCATGCTGCCGCCGTACTGGATGCGGACGGCCGCGGCGAAGTCGTCCCCGTAGGCCTCGGCCAACTCCTTGCGGATGAAGGCGTGGACCTCCTGGGCCTGCTCGGGGGTGGCGGTCTCGCCGGTGCCGATGGCCCAGACGGGTTCGTAGGCGATCACCAGCCGGGCCGGGTCGTCGATGGCGGGGCTCAGCTCGGCCAGTTGGGATTCGACGATGCTGAGCGTGGCATCATCGCGGCGTTCGTCGATCGTCTCGCCGACGCAGTGGATCAGCGTCATGCCCGCCCGATAGACCGCCGCCGCCTTCTTCGCCACCAGCTCCGTCGGCTCGCCGATGATGTGCCGACGCTCGGAGTGGCCGACGATGACGAAGTCGCACCCGACGTCGCGAAGCATGCCCGCCGACACCTCGCCGGTGAAAGCGCCCACGTCCTCGTGGTGTACGTCCTGTGCGCCGACGTGCAGCCGTCCGCCGCCGATCTCGGCGATCTTCGCCAGGTACGGAAACGGCGGCGCGACGCCGACGTCCATGCCGTCGGGCCGATCGATCGCGACCTTCTCGGCCAGCGCGACACCGTCGGCGGTGTGCAGGTTCATCTTCCAGTTGCCGGCGACGTAGGGCGTGCGTGACATGATGCCGGGATTGTGGCGGGGTTGCGGCAGGAGGCAAGCGAACCGCGCAATGTCACATCACCAGCAATAGCCGGGAGCCAACGGCTCGCGGCCCGCCCGCCGTTGGCGGCCGGCTAGTTCATCTTGGTTGAGCTACGCTTTGAGGCATGACCGACCAACAGGCAGAGCGAGACCGCGAAGCCTTGTACAAGGCACTTGATGACCTCGCGGATTTGCTGGCCCGGCATGATGCAGCGTTTTGGTCGAGACGTGCAGCTGAGTGGTCGCACCTCATCAAAGCCCGGGATGCTCGGGGCGTCACAGATACGAGATCGAGCTTCGGAGGAATGGGAAGCCTCACCGACGTCTTGATCGGTGGACGTGAGTCGCCGGCACAGCTCAGACTCGAAACGCTTCGCAACGAAGTTTACGAACTGACAAATCGGTTGGCTCGGTACATCGCAGCCAGAAATGTTTGACGGTCCCGCGTTACGCCAGCGTCCGTCCGTGCAGCTGCGCCAGTCCGCCGAGTTGGCCCATCAGTGTCTCGAAGGTTGCGGGCAGTAGCGCCTGAGGGCCGTCGCATTGGGCGCTGGCGGGGTCGTGGTGGACTTCGATGAGGATGCCGTGGGCGCCGGCGGCCATGCCGGCCAACGCGATGGCGGGGACGAAGTCACGCTTGCCAGCCGCGTGGCTCGGGTCGATCACGATCGGCAGGTGTGTGTTCTTGAGGGCGACGGGGATGCTCGTGATGTCGAGAGAGAAGCGGATGCTGTCCTCGAACGTCTTGATGCCACGCTCGCAGAGGATGACGTCGCGGTTGCCTTGGGAAAGCACGTACTCGGCGGAGAGGAGCCAGTCCTTGACGGTCGCGGCGAGGCCGCGCTTGAGCACGACGGGGCGCTTGGTCTGGCCGACCTCCTTGAGCAGGTCGAAGTTCTGCATGTTCCGCGCGCCGATCTGCAGCACGTCTGCCCACTCGGCGACAAGCTCGACCTGACGCGGGTCCATGACCTCGGTGCAGGTGGGCATCCCGTGCTCGTCGCCGCACTCGCGCAGCCATTCGAGCGCCTGCTTGCCGTGACCCTGGAAGGAGTACGGCGAAGTCCGCGGCTTGAACGCACCGCCACGCAGGATCGTCGCCCCGGCCTTCTTCACGTGCCCGGCGATCGTCCAGAGCATCTCCCGATCCTCGACCGTGCACGGCCCGGCCAGCACCGTCGCATGCTCACCGCCCAGCTTGACGCCACCGACTTCGACAACGGTGTCATGCTCGGAAAACTCCCGTGACGCCAGCTTGTACGGCTTCATCACCGGCAGCACCTTGTCGACGCCGTCCATCGCGAGCAGGTGCCGCTCGTCGAGCTTCCCCTCCTCGCCCATGGCCCCGATGATCGTGCGGAATTCCCCTGCGGAGAGATGGGGCGTGAGCCCCTGCTTGGTGATCTGCTCCACCACCGCATCAACGGCGGCCTGCTCCGCCCCGGTTTGCATCACGACGATCATGGGCCGAGAGGGTAGGACTGTCGCCCAGCTCAGGCCTTGAGCGCTGCCTGCACGTCGGGTCGGCCGGCGGCTTGGTCGTGGAGGGTGCTACCGCCGGCGTGGGCGGGGATGTCGATTTTTGCACCCGCGTCGATGAGCATCTTCACGACTTCGACATAAACCGGATCGTCGCGGCGGCAGAAGACGCTGCCGTGGCAGGCCCAGCTCAGGACGGTTGCCCCGTGGGTGGGGTCGCGGAGTTCCAGGTCGCCTCGGCCGTCATTAAGCAGCAGCCGCAGGATCTCGGGCTGTCCGCACCACGCGGCGACGTGCAGGGCGGTGCCGTCGTCGAGGCCGCGATAGTTCCGGGTCGGGTCGAAGCCGAGTTTGAGCATCAGGCGGACTGCGTCTGTGTCGCCCCGGCGGATCGCGTCGCCGAGTAGGGCGTGATCGGCGGGTTCGAGCGGGGGCGCGTCCGCCACGGCGGTGGCTTCCCGATCGCCCCGGCACACCGCTGCGAGGAACCGCGTCTTCTCATTCGCGTGTTCGCTCAGCAACGCCAGCATCTCCGGCTGCTGCGCCGCGAGGTCCAACGGCGATTGGCCGTACGCGAAGATCCACTGGTACATCGTGCAGCTTGGCACGCGGTTGTAGCCGTCGTGGCCGACGCGGTGGTTGGCCACGTTCGGGTTTTCCTTGAGCTGTTGCCGTGTGCGGTCGAGGTCGCCGAGGTGGGCCGTGGCGAAAATGTCCGGCGTCGCCCCGCGCTCCAGTAGGTGCCGGGCGACATCGGGGTGATCCTTCACGAGGTACTGCACCGGCGTCGAAACGTGGTCGGTGCAGCGGGCGTCGATGTCGGCGAGGCGATCCAGCAGCAGGTAGGCTACCGCGATCGTGCCCGCCCAGTGCAGCGGCCGTTTGCCATCGCCACCGCGTTCGTTGACGCGCCTCGGGTCGGCGTCGAGCAGCGCCGTCAGCTCGTTGATCCACCCGAGCCGCGCCGCGACATGCGGCGTCAACGTCGCCCCACGCTCCATCAAGTGTCGCGCCGTCGCCTCGTCTGCCGAGTCCAGCACCGTGAACGGCCCTTCGCTCCACGCACTGGGCAAGTTCGGATCCGCCCCACGATCCAGCAGCACATCCAGCGTCGGCCGATGACCCACCGCCGCGTGCAGCGCCCGTCCGCCGAAGTAGCTGATCGGTTCGTTGATGAGCGTCGCGACGTCCACGTCGCTATCGAGTAATGCCGCAAGTGCCTCGGCGTCCCGGGCGTGAGTCGCATCGAGCAAACGTTGCTTCGCGTCATTCATGGGGACAGTCTAACGAGGGCCGGATGTCCATCACTTCACGTTTGGTTGTCCGTTTGGTCCGTTGCCATAGGTTCCCCATCCGTCAGGGTGGCCGCCATGAGGTCGACTCAACTCGGCGAGTTCGTCCTGGACCGCACCGACCCCGTCGTAGGTCGCGAGCATGCGGCATGAGCATTCTGTCGTCCACGGAAGACTGCACTCCGGACTGTCGTAAACCGCCACGTGATAGCCGAGCTTCCGAGCTGCGTCGGCAAGCTTGTCGGCCGATGCTTCGTCGGGCATCGCCACTTGAAAGTTGATATACATCGGCTTGGACATGTCCGATCCTGTCTCGGCTAGCCGACGCAGTGATTCGCCGTCCGCGTCAGTGGGATATTCGTCGGGCATCGTATAGATCATATTGCGGCTGATGCGCGAGCCACGACCGGTGTGGGGTCATCTCACCCCTCCTCGTCGCCGTGCACGCGTTTCCAGAGTTCTTCCAGCACCGGGCGGATGCCTTCGCCTGTCGCGCCGCTGATGGGGAAGACTTTCGTGTTGGGCAGGGCGGCTCGGAGTTGGTCGAGGGTGTCGTCTTCTTCGATGCCCAGGTCCATCTTGTTGGCGGCGACGATCTCGGGCTTGGCGGCGAGGTCGGTGGAGAAATCCTCGAGCTCTGTGCGGATGGTGTGGTAGGCCTTGATCGGGTCGGACTGGTCGAGGGGGTAGAGGTCGACCAGGTGGAGGATGACCTTGCAGCGGTCGATGTGCTTGAGGAAGTCGTGGCCGAGGCCCGCACCGCCGGCGGCACCTTCGATCAGGCCGGGGATGTCGGCGAGGGTGAGGGTGCGTTCGGTGTCGAGTTCGACGATGCCGAGGCTGGGTTCGAGCGTGGTGAAGGGGTAGTCCGCAGCCCGCGGCTTGGCGTGGCTCACGGCCCCGAGGAAGGTCGACTTGCCGGCGTTTGGTAACCCGACGAGGCCGACGTCGGCGATGAGCTTGAGTACGAGGCGGAGGTTGCGTTCGACGCCTTTCTCGCCGGGGCCGAACTGGCGCGGGGCCTGGTTGGTGCTGGACTTGAAGTGGTAGTTGCCCTGTCCGCCCTTGCCGCCCTGGGCGATGGTGACCTGTTTGCCGACTTCGTCGAGATCGGCGATGTCGAGGCCGAGGTCGAGGTCACGGACGAGCGTCCCCGGCGGGACGCGCAAGATCATGTCTTCGCCGGATCGGCCGTAGCACTTCTTGCCGCTGCCGGGCTTGCCGTTGTCGGCCCGCCAGTGGTGCTTGCCGGCGAACTCGGTGAGCGTGTTGCGGTTGGGGTCGGCGACGAAGATGATCGACCCGCCATCGCCACCATCTCCGCCATCGGGCCCGCCGTAGGGAACGAACTTTTCTCGCCGGAACGAGACCGCCCCGTCTCCGCCGTCGCCGGCCTTCACGTAAATCTCCGCTTCGTCGACGAGCATACAGAAGTGTATGGTCGGCCCATGCGATCGTGGCTCGCGCTGCTCGGCTGGTTTCTCCTTGTCGCTGCGGTGATCTTCAGCGGCACGTTGCTGACGGTCACCGGCGACGGTTCGTGGTATCAGCAACTTACTCAACCGAGCTGGGCACCGCCGGGTTGGGTGTTCGGCCCGGCGTGGACGCTCAACGTCGTGCTGATGAGCGTGGCCGCGTGGCGGGTCTGGCGGAAGGTCGGCTTTGGCGTGCCGACTTGGTTGTTCGTGATTCACCTTGCCGTGGCCGGGGCGTTCACGCCGGTGTTCTTCGCGGGTGAATCCGTTGTCGGCGGGCTGGTGATCATGTGGCTTGCGTCGGTGACGCTCATCGCGACCATCGCGGCGTTCTTCCGGAAAGACGCCATCGCTGGCTGGCTGCTTGTCCCGTACCTCGCATGGATCGTCTACGCGACGAGTGTGGCGACGGGTATCTGGTGGCTGAATCGTTGAGCTCAGCGAAAAACCCACGCCTGAAGGCGTGGGCTTTGCTTAGGTCGTTGACTCGGTCGGGCGGTTAGGCGGTTTCGAGTTCGCGGACGTGGATTTTCTTGCCGGCGAACTCGACGCGGCCGGGGATGAGGGCGAAGAGCGTGTCGTCCTTGCCCTGGCCGACGTTGTAGCCGGGGTGCCACTTGGTGCCGCGTTGGCGGATGATGATGGAGCCGGCCTTGACGACTTCGCCGCCGTATGCCTTGACGCCGAGGTACTGCGGGTTGGAATCCCGACCGTTCTTGGTGCTGCCTTGACCTTTTTTATGTGCCATTGGGTTCTCCGTGCTGGGCCGGCATGTTAGGCGCGCCGGGCGGGCGGGCTACCGCATCACCCAGGACTCGCCCTCTTTTTCGAGTGGGTCGTTCCCGGGGCGGATCTCGTCGCCGAGCAGGCGATAGTCGATCTGCTTAGTCTTGAACAGCAGGATCTGGCGGCCTTGATCGTCGAGGAGGGGATCGCCGTCGGGCTTGGTGATCGGGGCCGCTTCGCCGCTGAGGCCGCCGATGAAGATCGTGAATTTGCCGAGTTCGGGGTTGGGCTCTTCCCAGATCGCCACGCCATGTTGGACCTGATCGTCGCCGATGAGCAAGGTCGAACCGCTGAGGTCGAGCGACTCCTTGAGGAAGGCGTCGCCGGCGCGGGCTTTGATGTTGGCGAAGACGTCGGGGTGGATGCCGCGATCCGAGCGGATGACCTCGCCGCTGCTGGTGAGCATCTCGAACACCGGCAGGAAAAGCTGTTCCTCGTCGGTGTTGTTGGTGACGCGGTAAGTCATGTACCAAAACGCCTTGGGCTCGGACTCGCCGGGGACTTCGACGACGATGCGACGGGGATCCTCGTAATCGAACTCGAGTTCCCAACTGATCGGGTAGTTGCTGGGCGTCGGGAACGCCTGTGCCGGCTCGGCCGGGAGCAGGGTCGCGATCGAGAGCGTTCCGACAGCGGCGGCGAGCAGGGCGTTGGGCAACAGGCGGGCAAAGACGGATCGGCGGGACATACGGGCTCCTGATTCATGCGGGCGGACCCACCATGCCGGCGAAAAACAGTCCACCGTGGCGAAATGGTGTTACCGCTCGGGGGCGGGGGTCCCTTATTGTTCGGGACGTGGCCGACCTGTCAAACCCCACTGCCGCTCAGCGCAGCGCCTCGCAAACGCCGCCGCGCGACACCGACGGTGGTGTGCGCGTCTCGGGTTTGGCCTGGCGGCAATCGGAAACGGTGGGGGATTGGCAGGTCCGACCTGTCGACCGGTCCGAAATCCACGCCGCCGTTCGGCTGATGCTCGGCCGTCTCGGTGAGTTGGCCGAGGACGCGGCCGTGCTGGATTTTTTGCGGTTTGCCGTGGCCCGGAAGATCGACCTGGGGCAGATGCAAGTCGTGGCGGGGGATCGTGGTGGGGCCGAGGGGTTGAAGTTCGTGGCCACGCCAATTGCCGTTCCCGGCGGGTCGGCGATCGTCTCCTGCACCGCCGCGCCGCCGGCCCAGATCGCCGACGCGGCTTCGGCGGCCCTTTCCCGAGCGTGTGACGGTCTTGCCGATGCGGGACACAAACTGGCCCAGGTTCTAACCGATCCGAAGGACCAAGCCCTGGACGCGATCGTGAAGTCGGCCGGCTTCGGTCCGATCGCTGAGCTTGTCTACATGCTCCGCGAGGTTCCGCCGCGCCCGCCGACGCCGAACCTGCCCGCCGGTGTTCGCTTGGAAACGTTCGACGAGTCGGCATACGCGAGGTTTCGCGACACGGTCGCCGAGACGTATGTCGGAAGCCTCGACTGCCCCGCGTTGGCCGGCGTGCGGTCGATGGATGACGTGATGGCCGGACATCGGGCGGCGGGCGATTTCGTGCCGGCGTTTTGGCAGTTGGTTGTTCGTAGCGACGAGCCGTTGGGCGTGGTGTTGCTCGCCCGGGTGCCCAATCGGCCGTTGGCGGAGGTCGTGTATCTGGGTCTCGTCCCCCAGGCGCGCGGGCAGGGTCTGAGCGGTCCGATGATGCAGGCGGCGCTATCGGCCGCGCGTACGCAGGGCTGCGACGGTCTGACGCTCGCCGTCGATGCCGCCAACACCCCGGCCATCCGCCTCTACCAACGCCACGGCATGCGGCAGATTTACACCCGCAACGCCTGGATGAAACGGCTTGGTCAAGGCAGCGGTCAGACGGTTGTGAGCCGGCCCGGGTTGGCGTAGTTTCGCTCGCATGCCCGACACGCAACTCGCTGTCCAACTCTACACGCTCCGTGATTACACGAAGAACGCCGCCGACTTCGACGCGACGTGTAAGAAGCTCGCCGATCAGGGTTGGAAAGCAGTGCAGGTCAGCGCCGTCGGGCCGATCGAGCCGAAGGAGATCAGGAACATCCTCGACACGCACGGCCTGCACTGCTGCGCGACTCATGAGATGATCCACGAAAATGTCGACACGGTTATCGAGAAACAAAAAACGCTCGGCAGCGACTACACCGCGATCGGTGGTTACTTCCCGAGCCCCGCCGAGTTCGACGAGGCCCATTGGGATGCGTTCATCCAGAGCATCAACGCCGTCGTCGGTCAGTACGCTGACGCCGGCATCCGCGTTGGCTACCACAACCACAGCCACGAGTGGGCCAAGGTCGATGACGCGCTCGACGGCGACCGGGCGATCGACATGCTCGTCGACCGACTGGACATGCGGTTCTGCTTCGAGTGGGACACCTATTGGATCGCCCACGCCGGTGGCGATCCCGCTCAGTGGCTACGTGATCACGCCGGCCGCGTGCCGGTGATCCACGTCAAGGACCTGGGCATTCGCCCGGACAAAACCCACTACGACATGGAGATCGGCCAGGGCAATCTGAACTGGCCCGCCATCTTCGAGGCGGCACGGGAGGCCGACGTCCAGTGGTACGCCGTCGAGCAGGACCACTGTTATCGCGATCCGTTCGACTCGTTAGCGACCAGCCTTGAGAACTTGCAAGCGATGGGGCTGAGGTAACGGTTCTCAGTCGTTGCTCTTGGCCGGCTCGGGCGGGACGGTTTCGATCTTCGGCTTGGGCACGCGCAGATGCGTGGAGCAGTGCTGGCACTTCACGATCCGGCCACGCACGGCGTCCGGCACGTTCAGCACACGCCGGCAGCGAAGATTCGGACAAATCAGTTGAACCGGCATATCGGTCGTCTCCATCAACAAGGTCGCATTCCCCGCCTCCATCGGCGCTACCCGCCGAGCGAAGCATCCATTCCATCTCCCTATCGGCCAAACGGCGCCGCGGATTACACCCGACATGTCCGATATGCCAACTTTTCGTTTCGGCCAGTCGTGCGAAGGCCGTTGTGTGCGGGTCGGCAAAATACTTACCATCCGGCATGCGACTCCTGGCCAGCGCTCTTGCCGCGTTCATGCTTCTCGCGCTGTGTGTCTCTCCGAGCACCGCGAGTAAGGCCGAGCGGAAGACCGTCGGCGAGATCGGCTACAAGATTTATGCCGCGAAGGTCTACCGGTGGCGGGGCACGACGTTTAAGCGCAAGGTCGCGTTCTACACGTTTCTCACGGACGGGCGGGTGTTCGCGGGGCTGCCGATCGGCGGGCCGGCGGGGTTCGATCCGGACACGGTGCCGACGGGGACGTGGCGCGAGGAAGCCGACCGGCTCGTCGTCGAGATTGCCGGAAAACGCACCGACCTGTTCAAGGCCAACAAGCAGATCGGCGGCGTCGAGACCGGCGTGCTGGAGCGGCGCTGGAGCCAGACCAAGCCGGCGGACGTGTTCCGGCCTGCCGTCCAGCCGACGAAGCAGATGCTCGCCGACACCGCATGGACGCGCGAGAGCTTCGCCTCCACCGGCGTTCGCGCGCCCGGAACCATGATCACCGACGTTTACACGTCCAGCAAGATCGCCTTCGGTGGCGACGGTCAGTTCGTCGCCGGCAGCTTCGCCGGTGCCAACTTCAGCGACCTCAACGAACGCGGCGACGCCCGCGGTCAAGGCACCGGTACCAACCAATCCACCCAGCGCGGCACCTACGACCTGCCCAGCCCCTTCACCCTCGCCCTCACCGCAGACGGCCAAACAACCACCCACTGCGTCTTCGTCCTGCCCTCTTGGGAACGCGACGAAAAGCCAGCGCTGCTCGTGGATCAGAAGCTGTTGGATCTCGTCGAGAAGTAGCCGCGACGCTTCGGAATCCCGTTCCACAAGAGGCCCGACCGTAATGAAGGGCGGGTGGCGGCAGCTGCCGTTTCAGGTCGATTGGTCACGCACGCACGGAGACGCTGGCTGCCGCCCGCCACCCTCCCTCACGGTCGGGTCTCGTGCGCTGCCGCCTCGCCTTTTCGCCCCCACCCACACTCCGAACACCGCCCCGGCGTCGCCCGCAGGTCGTAACCGCAGGCGGGGCAGTTTCCTGGCTGGGGTCTTCCGCGGGAGGCCATCGCCGCCAATAACACGTTCGACGAAAGACTGACGAGCAGCAGCAGTGTCAGTGGAACGCGGATCGTCGTTGATTGCTCAAGTTGGGTGAATCGAATGTGGCCGTCGCCATCAATGTCGTTCTCGATGCCGACGACCGAGCTTGCGACAGTCGTCTTGCCGGTCGACTTCCAAGTGTCCACTCCAAAGCCCGCCCGGGTCAGGTGAACCGGGTCGGTTAGTGCGGTGGTAACCGGATTTCGCTTGGCAATCGAGCGCCGGAGAGGCGGGATTGTGTCGGGTGCGATCACGGTCCGCTCGTGATGCTCGGCTATCCACCACGCAACGCCGTGTCTTGCGACGACTTGGTAGCTGGAACGCGAATCGCCAGAGGCATTGATGGTGACGAGTAGCGGTGCCGCGAAAGGTCTTACAAAAGAAAGTGTGGTCAGCAACCCCAGCCCGATACTTGCGATCCAGATCGCCCATCGCCAGCCATACCAAAGCCTCACCCCACCACCTCCGCGCCGCCGGCCGGTCGCGTCGTGAACGCCTCGGGCTTCACGCCGAACTGCTTCTCGAATGACCCGGTCAACGCCGTCTGCGTCCGCCCGGCGTGTTCGGCGTCGACGAGGGCGATCACACAGCCGCCGAAGCCGCCGCCGGTCATGCGGGCGCCGTACACGCCGTCGAGCTTGACCGCTTTGGCGGCGAGGTAGTCCAGGCGATCGGTGCTCACCTCGTAGTCGCCCGACAAACTCCCGTGGCTTGCGACCATCAACTCGCCGGCCTCGGCGTACTTCTTTTGGTTCAGTAGGCCCGCGAACTCGACCGTCCGCGTGTTCTCGCCGACGACGTGCCTGCACCGTTTGAACACCACGGGCGACATCGCGCCCTCGGCCTCCTGGACCTGCTCGATCGTCGCGTCACGCAGCGCTTTGACGCCGAGGATCTTCGCGCCTTCCTCGCATTCGGCGCGGCGCTTGGCGTACTCGCCGTCGGCGAGGCTGTGGCTCTCCATCGTGTTGATCACCAGCACCGACACCTCGGAGCCGATGGGCACGTGGGTCTTGGCCAGGTCGCGGCAGTCCATGAGCATCGCGTGGCCCTGGCGGCCGTCGGCGACGATCATCTGGTCCATGATCCCGCACGGCACGCCGGCGAACTCGTGCTCGGCCTTCTGCGCAAGCAACGCCAGCCGGTCCGCGTCGATTTCCTGTCCCGCGACCTTGAGAAGGCAGCACGCCGTGCCGACCTCGAGCGCGGCGCTGCTCGAAAGCCCGCCGCCCTTGGGTAGGTCGTTGTCGATGAGGATGTCGGCGCCGGAGAGCGGGATGCCCGCCCCCTTGAGCATCGCCGCCATGCCGCGGACATAGTCGCCCCACGCCGGCTCGTCTTTGGTGATCGTTTCCATCAGGTCGAACGTCACGACCTGCTCGGGGAACAGCGTGCTGCGGACGTTGACGGTGAAGTCGTCCCGCCCGCTGACCGCGAACCAGATGCTCGGCTCGATCGCCATCGGGCACACGAACCCGTCGTTGTAATCCGTGTGCTCGCCGATGAGGTTGACGCGGCCGGGCGAACGGACGATCGAAGCGGCGGGGCGGTCGAAGGCGTCGGCAAACTGTTCACGGAGTCGATCGAGCATGGGCCGTGATGGTAGCGAACGGGCGGTCATCTTCCCGAACGGGCGCGTCCCGCTACCATGCCGGCCGTGGCCGACCCCCACCCCGATCCCCACGCCATCCGATTCCTCGTCCTCGACGGCGGCGAGGGCTGTGGCAAATCCACGCAGGCCGCCCGGCTCAAGGCGTTCTTCGAGCGCGAAGGCCGGCCCGTCGAGCTGCTCCGCGACCCCGGCTCCACACGCATCGGCGAGAAAGTCCGCGACATCCTGCTCAACAGCGACCACGTCGAGATGACCCGGCGTTGCGAGTGCATGCTCTACATGGCGGCGCGGGCGCAGATGGTCGCCGAGCAGATTCGGCCCGCGCTCGACGAAGGTAAACTGGTGATCTGCGACCGTTACGTGAGCAGCACGCTGGCGTACCAGGTCGGCGACGACCTTGGTGCCGACGACATCCGGGCCGCGGCCGACGTGGCGATCGGCGACTGCGTGCCGGACCTGACGTTGCTGCTCGACCTCGACCCCGCCGTGGGCATTGCTCGCGTCACCCGTCCCAAGGACCGCATCGAGCAACGGCCTTTGGCGTATCACCAACAAGTCCGTGCCCGTTTCCGCGCTCAAGCCGAGGACAATCCGAAGTTCAAGATCATCAACGCCGACCAACCCGAGGACGACGTCGAGCACGAGATTCAGCAAGCACTGGGCATCAACGCGGCCCCGTTGTTCGAATAGCGAATGAACGCCCACGGCTTCAGCCGTGGGTCGGCGTGCGTGGCCGATCGCAGACCCACGCCTAAAGGCGTGGGCGTTCGATCGCATATGCTTTTGACCCATGTCCCCCTACGCCCACATCCTCGGCCACGACGACACGATCGCCGTGATCGAGGCGGCGCGGGGGGCGGACCGGTTGCCGCACGGGGTGATCTTCGCCGGGCCGGTGGGGGTTGGGAAGTTCACCACGGCCAGGGCACTTGCGTCGATCTTCCTCGACGCCGACCCGAACCTCATCGCCGCCAACACGCACCCGGACCTGCACGTCGTCACGCGCGAGCTGACGCGCTACCACGACAAGACCGGCAAGAGCAAGGCGATCCAGCTGGGCATCGATGTCGTGCGGGCCGAGATCGTCGAGCCGGCGAGTCGCAAGACGGTGGACGGCAACGGCAAGGTGTTCCTCATCGAAGAGGCGCACAAGATGACCGTCGCGGCGCAGAACGGCTTGCTCAAGACACTGGAAGAGCCGGCGGGGCGGGCGTTGATCGTGTTGCTAACCGACGCGCCCGAGGCACTGTTGCCGACGATCCGCAGTCGGTGTCAGACGTTTCGTTTCGGCACGCTGCCGTTGGCGGACGCGACGGCGATCCTCGAGAAGCTCGGCGTCCCCGCGAACGAAGCCGCCGCCGCGGCGAAACTCGCCGACGGCTCGCCAGGTCAGGCGCTGCGCTGGCACGAGGACGGCGTGGTCGCCCGCGCGGTGCGGCTGTTCAAGATGCTGGAAGGGGACGTGTCGGACTTGCCGAAGTTCCTCGCCGACGCCGGCAGTGCCTACGCCGACGCCGCGCTCAAGCGTGATCCGCTGGGCAGCAAGGACGCGGCCAACCGCGAAGGCGTCGCGACGTATCTCACGCTCGCCGGTCGTTACTACCGTGGCCGATTGGCCGACGACCCCGAGCACGCCGCCGACGCAATCGACGCGTTGGCCCGTGCCGAGACGTACCTCAACGGCAACGTGAACACCTCGTTGGTGTATCAGCAACTCGCGGCGAGTTTGTGACCCGTGCAACCGATCGCTGGGTCGCGGGTCTAACGTCATGCCATGATGCAATGGGTTATCACCGTCGTCCTCGCGTTGACCGCATGTGCCACCGTCGAGCCTCCGCCGCCGGCGGGCGTGCATGACACCGATGCGCTGCTCGCCATGCTCGACGAGCGCGGCGATGAACTCGAAACGCTCACCGCCGATGTGACGCTCACGCGCATCGACATGCTCAGCGGCCTGGAGACGACACGCTCCGGCAAGCTCTACCTCGACGAGCGCGGCGACACGGCCCTGTTCCGCGTGTCGCTGGGCGACAAGGTCGAGGAGGGCAACACCTTCCCCGGCACCGCGACCGATTTCATCCTCCGCGGCAACGTTCTCGAAGAGCGTGACCATGGGGCCAAGCGGATCATCTACCGGAAGCTCGCCGAGGAGGGCGAGACGGTCGACCTCTTCGCGCTCGGCACCGGCCCGCTGCCGTTGCCGATCGGCCAGGACCCGGTGGAGGTCAAGAAGGTCTTCACGATCGCCGACGTCGCCGACCCGGCCGAGGGACCCGAGGGCTTGCCGACGCTCGCACTGGAGCCCAAGCCGGAGCAGGAGCTGTCCAAGCGGTTCGTCGCCGTGGAGCTGTGGATCGACCCGGCGTTGAAGATGCCACGCCAGGTGATCGTCGTCGGCGTCGATGACATCCAGACGCTGGTGCTCGACAACGTCGTGATCAATCAGGACATTGCCGGCGAGAACTTCAACATCGAAGCCCCCGACCAGGCCGAGTGGGAGATTCGGGACGAGTGAGTCCCCGCCGACCCACGCCTGAAGGCGTGGGCTTTTGGGGAGAATCGTACGTTATGAGGGAACGCCCACGGCTTCAGCCGTGGGTCTGCGGGGTGAACTAATCGACTAACTGCTCGATCGCGATGATCGCTTCGCGACGGATGTGGAGCACGCGACCGCCATCACGCACGGTGATGAAGTCGTTGCGGACTGCGACGAGTTGGCCGCGGACCACCGCCGCGTCGCTGTGCTTGCCGTTGTCGAGACCGAGTACGCCATTGACCGACGCGCCGAGCATGTCGCGCCGCAGATGCACCGCGCTCGCCGAGCCGAGTCGAAGGTCGGTGTCGAGCGGGACGCGCGTGACAGGGTCGGCCACCTCCGTGCGAGACACATCGGCCGCGCACCCGCTCACGACACACATCACCCCAATCGCCGCGAGCCAACGGCTCGCGGGCCGAGCACCCTTCACGCCGCCCCCTTGACCGCATCCACGACCTTGCGGGCCGCGTCGTCGAGGTTGTCGGCGGGGATGAGCGTGGGGAGCTTGCCCTTGGCTTCTTCGAGGATCTTCTTGGCCGGCTCGACGTTGGTGCCTTCGAGGCGGACGACGACCGGTACCTTGAAGCCGATCTTCTCGCCTGCCTCGACGAGGGCCTGGGCGACGAGGTCGCACTTGGCGATGCCGCCGAAGATGTTCACGAGGATGCCTTCGACCTTGTCGTCCGAGAGAATGATCTCGAAGGCGGTGGTCGCGCCCTCGGCGGTGACGCCGCCGCCGACATCGAGGAAGTTGGCCGGCTCACCGCCCGCGAGCTTCACCCCGTCCATCGTCGCCATCGCCAGGCCCGCGCCGTTCACGAGGCAGCCGATGTTGCCTTCGAGGGCGATGTAGTTCAGGTCGGCATCGCGGGCCTTGACGTCCAGCGGGTTCTCCTGCGAATCGTCGGCCATCTCCTTGATCGCCGGCTGGCGGAACAGGGCGTTGTCGTCGAAGTTGAACTTCGCGTCGATGGCGAGGAGCTCGCCTTCCTTGGTTACCACGAGCGGATTGATCTCGGCCAGCTCCGCGTCGGTCGCCTTGTACGCCTTGCTCAGACCCATGAGCAGTTTGCCCGCGGCCTTGGCGAGCTTGCCCTCGAAGCCCAGTGCGTAAGCCACCTTCGTCGCCTGGAACGGCTGCAAGCCCAGCAACGGATGGAGCGGCTCCTTGAGGATCGCGTCGGGGTTCTTCTCGGCGACCTCCTCGATCTCGACGCCACCCTCGGCCGACGCGATGAGTACGGCACTGCCGCTGGCGCGGTCGTTGGTGATCGAGACGTAGTACTCCTTGGCGATGTCGACGCCGGGCGCGACCAGCAGCACCGAGACGGGCACGCCGTCGGGGCCGGTCTGGTTGGAGATCATACGGTTGCCGAGCATGAACGTGGCGGCCTCGCGTGCTTCATCGGCCGAGTTCACGAGCTTCACGAACCCGGCCTTGCCGCGACCGCCGGCGTAGACCTGAGCCTTCACCACGCACATGCCGCCGAACTTTTCATAGGCCGCGACAGCCTTGTCAACCGTTTTGGCGACCTCGGCCTCGGGGACGGGAACGCCATGGTCGCGGAGTATTTGTCGGGCTTGGTACTCGTGAATCTTCATCGGAGCCGACGTTACACCGACCGAGCCGCAGGGGCCACCGCCGACTCGACAGCCGACTCGAGCAGCTTTGCCAGTGCCGCGGCGTTGCGGGCCGCGTCGTGCCGTTCGAGCACGTGCCGTCTTGCATCGACCGCACGTTCGTCGAGCTCGCGAGGCGAGGTGTCGAGCACCCAGCGCAAGGCATGTTCTTCCTCGTCGTCGTTGGCCGTTGCGATGATG
This sequence comes from Planctomycetota bacterium, assembly GCA_039182125.1. Classification (NCBI taxonomy): domain Bacteria; kingdom Pseudomonadati; phylum Planctomycetota; species Planctomycetota bacterium. Next base: position 41,687 of record JBCDCH010000004.1, on the reverse strand, counting down.
TCGAACCCCGGGTCCAGAAGCATCGGCGGGCGCAACAGCGCGCCGATCGCGCCGACGTTGTAGGCCAGCGCCACGCGCCCCAAGGCCAGCGCTTCCATCAGCACGACGGGCAAACCTTCCGCGTTGCTCAACAATACCAACGCCCGGCACTCGGCGATGTGGCGGCGGACGGCCGATTCGTTCGCCCAGCCGACAAACCTGACACGGTCTGTGACGCCGAGTTTCTTGGCAAGCGCTTCGAGCCGGCCCCGGTCCGGCCCATCGCCCACCAGCCGCAGCCGCCACCCAGGCACCACGGCGAGGTTGTGGATCAGATCGCCCTGGCCCTTCCTGCTGACGAGTCGACCGACGCAGACGATCTCGTCGGTGTCCGGCGTCGGTGTCGGCTCGTACTGATCGACGTCGATGCCGCAGCGGATAACGTAGAGCTTCGCCGCGTGATCTGGGCAAAGCCCAGCGACGCGTTGGCGTGTGTATTCGCTGATACATGCCACGAACGCCGCCGCGCCCACGCGGACCCGTAGTGCTTCGGGCTGCTCGAACTCCTCGGGCCCATGCACGGTGAAGCTGAACGTTCGCGTGCTGTCGGCGGTCGCGAGCAGGGCGGTGTCGGTGGCGGTGTCGAAGTGGGCGTGGACATGCCGGATGTTGAGCCGGGCCATGTGCAGGCGCAGGTCGGCCGCGAGGGCGGCGGCGGCGATGCCTTTGGCCGTGCCGCGTCCGACGCGCCGGCCGTGCGTGCCGGTGGTCCACGTCGGCCGAGGGGTCAGTCGTGTCGTCCTCGCCCGCTCGGCGATATCCGCCGGCTCGATGAGTTCGCCGTCATGCCAGCGATGCGTGAACCGATGTACCGACCAGCCCGCCGACTCGAGCCCGGCGATCTCCCGCCGCACGAACGTGTGGCTCGGTGCCGGATACGGATTAACCACATACGCCACGCAACGTCGGCCACTCGGCGGCGTCAGGTTCATCGGAGGATTTAGTTTGCCGGGCGTCACAGGGATGCCATGATGAAGTAACAGGATTCGGGGGAAAACAAGAAGTGCCCAACCTAGACCAAAAACCAGAAGTCACCGTCCGACGGGTACTCATCGTCGACCTGAACAACTTCGCTCGCTATCCGAGCGTTCCCGTCGGCTATCTCGCCGCGGTTTGTCGAGAAGCCGGGCATGAGGTGTCGGTGTTCAGTCCGTTGATGTTGGGTGTCGGCGGCGTGGTTCGTGAGCGGCCGGCCAAGTGGTACGGCCTGGCCGTCGAGAAGCTCAACTACCGCGCGGCGACGAGCAGGTCATCGTTGTTGCGTCGGGCCCGCGAGCAGGTCGCCAAGCTCCGCGCGCCGGACCTTGGTAAGGAGCAGGCGGCCGTCGTCACGAAGTTCGAGCAGTTGCTCGTCGAGCAAAAGCCCGACGTGGTGCTCGTCAGCAGTTACCTGATGTACCGCGACCACACCGCCGAGATCTGCGCGGCGTGCAAGGAAGCTGGCGTGCCGGCGCTGGTCGGCGGTCCGTACTTTGCCCAGCCGGAGGTCGTCGCCGAGTGGGTCGACATTCCCGGGGCGGTCGCGATCGTTGGCGGCGAGGTCGAGTTGGAGTTGCCCGCCATCCTCGAATCGATCGTTGCCGGCGATGACCTCACGCGGCACACCGGGCTTTGGCTGCGTGGCCCCGAAGGAACGCTGCTCGGCGGTGCCCGTACGCCGTTGAAGGACCTCGACGACGTGCCGTTCCCGGATTACGTGGATTTTCCATGGGAGAAGTATCCGAACCGGATCGTGCCGGTGATAACCGGTCGCGGTTGTGGTTGGGGCGCGTGTTCGTTTTGCAGCGATGTGACCAGCACGGCAGGCCGAACCTATCGCAGTCGCTCGCCGAGGAACGTGCTCGACGAGTTGGCGTATCACCACGAACGTCACGGCGCATCGCTCTACACGTTCACCGATCTCAAGCTCAACAGCGACCTCGACGTCTGGAACGCGGTGCTCGACAACATGCAACGCGTCGCGCCTGGCAGCCGCTGGATTGCCGCGGTACACGTTGATGCCAACGGGCCTCGCGGGCATGCCAACGGGCTCACCGCCGATGATCTCAAGCGCGCCGCCGTCAGCGGTTGTGTCCGCCTCACGACTGGCCTCGAAAGCGGGAGCCAGCGCGTGCTCGACCTGATGAAGAAGGGGGCCGACGTCGAACACACCGGCCGGTTCCTCGACGACGCCCACGCGGTCGGCATCTCGATGCGCTGCACGATGATCCTCGGCTATCCGGGCGAGACCGTCGCCGATGTCGTCGCCACCGCCGAGTTCCTCGAACGCCACAGCCACAGCATCGAGCGTGTCTCGCTCAACCGGTTCCAGATCATGACCGGCACCCGCTTCCATCGCACCCTCGAAGCCAAGCCCGACGCACACGCCCAACTCACGCAGCTCACAATTAACCACAAAGTCGCACAGGTCGATCACCGTTACACCGAAGCCGATGACCCGGTGTACCGGTCGGCGGTCATGCGTCTGCTCGCGGCGGTCCATGCGATCAACCGCAAGCCACTGATGGAGCGGGCCCGTGACTTCGACGGCGTGATGTAACTGTGCTGTACCATCGCCCATGAAGATCGTCATCCCCGGCGGCACCGGACAGATCGGCACCGTGCTCGCTCGTAACCTTCAGTCCAACGGACATGACGTGGTCGTGCTCTCGCGCAGTGCCGATGCGTCGCGTCCGTGGCGGGTGGTCGGATGGGACGCGAAGTCGGCAGGTGATTGGTGCGAGCAGATCGACGGGGCGGACGTGGTGATCAACCTTGCCGGCCGAAGCGTCGACTGCCGCTACAACGCAGCCAACCGCAAGCTCATCACCGGCAGCCGCGTCGACTCGACCCGCGCCGTCGGCGATGCAATCGCGCTGGCACGGCAACCGCCCGCGGTGTGGCTTCAGATGTCGACCGCGACGATCTACCAGCACAGCCTCGATCGGCCGCAGGACGAAGCGACCGGCACGCTCGGCGTGCGGCCCGAGGAGCCGGACACCTGGCACTTTTCGTTCGACGTCGCAACCCAGTGGGAAGCGGCGGCCAATGCGTTCGACCTGCCGTTGACGCGGACGGTGCTTTTGCGGACGGCGATGATGATGTCGCCCGATCGCGGCGGCGTGTTCGACGTGCTGTTGGGATTAGTCCGCAAACAGCTCGGCGGTCGCGCGGGTGACGGCCGGCAGTACGTGAGCTGGATTCACGACCGCGATTTCATCCGGGCGATCGAGTTCCTGATCGAGGGCGACCTGTCGGGGCCGGTGAACTTGGCCGCGCCGAACCCGCTGCCCAATGCCGAGTTCATGGCGGCGCTACGGGAAGCGGCGGGCGTGAAGCTCGGCTTGCCGGCGACGAAGTGGATGGTCGAGCTGGGCGCGATCGTCCTGCGAACCGAGAGCGAGCTGATCCTCAAGAGTCGCAACGTCGTGCCGGGCCGACTACGCGAGGCGGGTTTCGAGTTCGAGTTTTGTGCTTGGGAAGACGCAGTGCGCGATTTGGTGAGGCGGCATCCCGTTTGAGCGGCGACCAACGGGAGCTATTCCGAAAGCTCCCGCCGGTCGCCGCTCAAAAGTCATGCGTACTCACACCAGTTGCCCTCGCCGTCGCGCGCGAACCGTCGTTGTTCGCGCATGCCAAACTGTCGACCGTCGTGGGCGCGGACTTGGAGCGTGAGCGTGTTGCCGTCGACGGTGAGTCGGTTGTAGGCATTGGGCTCGCCGCGGCGGCGACTGCTGGTGGCGGTGCCGGCCTGGATGCTAAGCATGCCGCGGGCGATGGTTTGGTGGTGGCTGCGCACGTCGCCGCCGTAGTTCATGTGCAGGTGCCCCGCGAGCAACACGTCGCAGCCGGCGGTTTCGAGCGCGCGCAGCGCCCGCCGGGCACGGCGGATGATCCCGTGGGGGCGATGGCCCGGTGGCGGGAGGAAGGGGTGGTGCGTCACGACGATCTTCACCGCCGCGTCGCTGGCCGTGAGTGTGTCGTGCAGTGCGGCGAGCTGTTCGCGGCCGAGCTTGCCGTCTTTCCAGAAGCCGCGCCAGGTCGGGCTGATCGGCCGGGCCGAGTTCACGCCGGCGACCAACACCTCACCGCAGCGCACCGTCGGCAACAGGTCGTCGGTCACGTGTTTCCTGTACCGCCGCATGGGCGTGAGAAAACGCTCCCAAAACGCCCACAGCGGCACGTCGTGATTGCCCGGCACGAACAGCTTTTCGCCCGGCAGTGTCTCCACCCACGCAACCGCTTCGCGGAACTGCGTGGCCGTGGCGCGTTGCGTGAAGTCGCCGCTGACGATCAGCACGTCCGGCGGGTCCGCGTGCAGATCGGCCGACACCGCGTCGGTCACGCCCGGCTCGAGCTTGCCGAAGTGGATATCGGAGAGGTGTGCCAGCGTCGTCGCCACGCGACCACGGTAGCGCCGCTCATTCGGCCGGCGCGGTCGTCGCCGGTGCGCCGCCCATGAGTGCGTCGATCGGCAGGCCGTCGATCGCGGCCTCGAACTGATCGTGCGTCACTTGCGAGATCTCGAGGACGACGATGAACTTCTCGGCCACCAGCATCGTGATCGAGCCGGTGCCGCTGTTTTCCCAGGAGACCATCGCCGGGCAGTCGCGGACCTTGGTGCTCTTCTGGTAGCCGTCGTCGGACTCCTGCTCGAACTCCATGTTCTGCCACGCGGTCATCGCCATCGCCATCTGCGGCATCGCGGAGTAGTCGACGATGTTCATCGTCGCGTCGGCCTCACCGTCGGCCTGCTCGTACTCGCCCATCGCTTGAGTGAACTTCTGGCCGTTGGCGTTGATCTTCTGCCCCTCGGAGTTCACCAACGCCAGTCCGCCCAACTCGGCGGGAAGTATCTTCTTGAGCTCCCTGAAATCCATCGGCTCGTCGGCGGCAACGAACGCGACGAGCAAGAGCAACGGCAAAGCAAGCAGGGTGGTGTAGCAACGCATGGAGTCTCCTTGGTGTGAAACCGGCATCGTGCCAAAGCCGGTGGCGTCGGGCAAGGGTTCAGCCATCCAGGAAGCTGGCAACTCGTCGCCTGACACGATCCAGGTCGCGGAGCTGGCATTCCCAGATGACCATGGCCGACCAGCCAAGTCTGTTGAGCCGTCTTCGATTGCGTTGGTCCCGACGTCGGTTGGATTCGAGCTTGTTGAGCCAGAACTCACGGCGTGACTTCGGCGTGCGTCGCCCTGCCGGACAAGCGTGCCGATGCCAGAAGCAGCCGTGAACAAAAACGACTTTTCGTCGGCTTGGAAAAACCAGGTCAGGTTTCCCCGGCAAATCGCGGCGGTGGAGACGGTAGCGGAAGCCCATCCGATGGATGAGCCTGCGGACGACCATTTCCGGTTTCGTGTCCTTGCCCCGTACGAGCGACATTCGCTCACTACGTTGTGCTGAGGATAAGGGGTCCAGCGACATGCCAACGCTCGGGTGCTTGCCAATGAGCGAACTCTCGCTCACCATCGTTTTGGAGCAATACGGTGAGTAACGAACAAGAGTTCGGCCCCCAAGAGTCGTCAGTGATCGAGCGCGAGTTCGACCCATTAAGCTACAGCGGATTGGGCGACGCGATTGCGTCGGCGTTCATCCGGCAGCCGCGCCAGCCGCTAGAGAGTTTTGTTGGTGGAGCGAGCAGTGGCGTTTATGCCTTGTACTACCACGGTGAGCACGATGCCTACGCCAGACTCCGGCAGAACTGGTTCAGCGAGAGTGAGATACTCAAGGTCCCGATTTATGTTGGAATGGGTATCACGCGGAGCAACAAGGGTGTCGAACCCGTCAGTAGCAATCGACTGAGATCACGAATCACTGGATATCGAGGCAAGATCGAAAAGGTCGACCTGCATTCGCGCGACTTTCACGTCGTCTTTTTGACGATGCGGGATGCTTGGGCTGTTCTGGCAGAGACTTATCTCATCTCGAACTTCCGCCCGGTGTGGAATGTGGCGGTACAAGGCATCGGCGGGAACGCGCCGGGCAGAAATCGAGGCTCGGCGTTCTCCGACTGGGATGCACTTCATCCGGGTCGGCAAACGCAAGGGCCAAGGGTCGCCGAAGCGCTGGAACGTCGACCCGCCATTTTAAAGCGAGTTCGAGAGATGCTCGACGAGTTCTTCGTGGGGCGCTATTCGTCCTTGACCGATGATCTGCGTCCGGGCTTCGTCGGACGGCATGAGCGTTGATGCGGCATTCACGTTTCCAGCTGTTGATGCAGCCGGGCTTTTGCTTCAGCGGCCACGATGTTTCGCTGAAAGGCTTGCGTTATGCCCGATGGTTCAAGCACCCCGTGAAGCCTGTCGGCGACAGCGCTCGCCAAACGAACTGGCACCGCGTTACCCAATTGCCGCATGGACTCCGTCCATGATCCTTGCAGTACCCAATCGTCGGGGAAGGTCTGAATGCGCGCGGCTTCCCTAACGGAGAAGTAACGCACGGACCCATCGGGAAGCCGAAGCATGTTCTCGCCGCCCGGCACGCCATGGTCGCCGGCTTTGAGCGCCTTCGCGGGTTCATCCAGCGGGCTGCCGGTATGCCCCGGGTAAGACTTCGCACCGGCGCGGAGCTGATGGTTGGGTGTTTCGAGGCATGTCTCACCCACTCCGATTGCCGGCAAGTCGGCCGTGGCATCGCGCACGGTGGACCAAGGTCGTGGCATGAACTCCGGAAGCTGGCTCCTGAGGGATTCGACACGCTTCCGTAGTCGCTTGGGTATCTCGGGCCGCTCGCGCATTGGCACGCGGTGTCGATCCCAGTACTCGCCACTCACCCACTGGCTGTGCAGGAGCGCGTCCGCGCCATGGGTCGCATGCGGAAAGCTGAAACGGATGCCGAGGTCAGCGCGAACACCGACGATGACCACGCGCCACCGTTGCTGCGGGACGCCGTAGTCCGCAGCGTTGAGCAGTTGCCACACGACGTTGTATCGCAGGCCGCGAAATCGGCCGCCGGTATGTAGTTTTTCGAGTCGCGTGAGATGGTCAGGCCATTCCTCGTCGCCTTGGCTGACCTGCGTGGGGAACCGCAACCGTTGAACGATGTACTGGAAGTAGTTGGCGAAGTTCTCGCGGAGAAGGCCCTTGACGTTCTCGAAAACAAAGGCCTTCGGCTTTAGCTCACGCACGGCGCGAACCGCCTCGGGAAACATGTCTCGTTGGTCATTGAAGCCGCGATGCTTGCCTCCGATGGAGAAGGGCTGGCAAGGTGGTCCGCCAGCCACGACGTCGACTTTGCCACGCAACGCGTCGTAACGCTCGCTCCGAACGTCCGATTCGTGAATGTTCCAAGGCTTCGCCGTGTTTTCGCCTCGGTTGTGCCGCAGTGTCCGGCACGCATCGGCGTTCCAATCCTGAACGAGCAGATGCTCGAAGCCCGAGCAGGCCATTCCCAACGCGAGGCCGCCCGCTCCTGCAAAAAGCTCGATGCAAGTTGGTGCCTTCCCGTCTGACATGCCAAGATCATATCTCGGCAGGCCAACCGTCAAAATAACCTGTCTCGGGTAACGGGTGGCCCGGGACGCGAGTTCGCGCGGCGACATCGACGGTGTGCTCGCCGCATGGGGTGGACACGCCAGACCCGCAGGCCATTGGCCCGTAGCTGTTGGGTTGCGTGCCCTACGTCGCGATGCCGTTCTCCGTCAACCACGCCTGGGCCGCTTGCTCGTCGTTGCAGATCAGGAACACCTCCTGCACGCTCCGTTCGATGCTGTATTGGCACTTGAGGCCGGCGTCGGTGGGGTATTGGACTTTGAACTTCGCCGGGCCGCCGCCGCGTTTGCGGGAGATGCGGCCGGGGACGATGCGGTCGACGTGGGGGCAGTCGCGCACGATCCGGTCGCAGACCTCGTCGAGGCCGCGGACGCGGCCGTGTTCACGTTTGACCTTGCCGAATTTCAAGGATGGACGGTAGGGGCCGATCGCATACGCTGCCGACATGCCCCTTCAAACCGGTACCCCCGCCCCCGACTTCACGCTCAAGGACCAGGACATGAACGACGTGTCGCTCAGTTCGCTCAAGGGCAAGAAGGTCGTGCTGTTGTTCTATCCGATGGACTTCTCGCCGGTGTGTACGGACGAGGCGTGTGAGTTCGGGCCCAAGAAGTCGGAGTTGGCCGGCGACGACGGCGTGATGCTGGGCGTCTCGTGCGACTCGCCGTTCACCCACGCGGCGTTCAAGAAAGCGCACAACATCGAGTTCGATTTGCTGGCGGATCCGACGCGGGAGATGGCCAAGGCGTACGACATGTGGGCAGGGCTCGAGCCGTTCAACTGCACCAAGCGCGGCACCGTCGTGATCGACCCCGACGGCAACATCGCCCACTGGTCCGAAGTCGAGCTCGGCACCAAACGCGAGTTCAGCGACCTCGTCGCCGCGGCGAACTGATCCAGGTTTTGCACCAAACGCCCACGGCTTGAGTCGTGGGTCCGCGGACGTCCACGCACGCCCACGCCTCAAGGCGTGGGCGTTGTTGTTTTTGCTTGCAACAAGCGAGAACTTCCGTGGATCATTCGGGTCCAACCGCGAAAGGAACCTCGCCATGCACGTACGCCTTTTGATCGCTCTTCTTCTGCTCATCGGCTTCGGCTGCAACGACGCACCCTCCGGAGCGACGGGTGGGGCGACGGGCGGGGCCGTGATCGGTGGCCTCCTCGGGCATCATGCCGGCGGACCCGCGATCGGTGCGGCTATCGGTAGCTACGAGCCGCCGCCGACCAGTCGCGAGGAGTACGACCACCTGCCCGAGGCCGACTTCCGCGCCGTCGCGGACGCGCCGCTGTCGACCTTCAGCCTCGACGTCGACACCGCCAGCTACGCCAACGCGCGTCGCATGATCAGCAGCGGCAACCTGCCGCCGGCCGGTGCGGTGCGGATCGAGGAGTTCGTCAACTACTTCCCGTACGACTACGTCGAGCCGGCCAGCGGTGAGACCTTCGCCGCGAGCCTCGCCGTCGCCGATTGCCCGTGGAACTCGGCGAACAAGCTGATCCGCATCGGCCTGCGGGCCAAGTCCATCGACCCCGGCAAGCGCCCGCCGGCCAACCTCGTGTTCCTCGTCGACGTCTCCGGCTCAATGGGCTCGGCCAACAAACTCCCGCTTGTCCAGCAGGCTCTCCTGAACATGCTCCCCGAGCTCGGCCCCGACGACACCGTGTCGATCGTGACCTATGCCGGCAGCTCCGGCGTCGCCCTGGCCCCGACCTGCGGCCACGAAACACGCACCATCAAGAACGCCATCAAACGCCTGACCTCCGGCGGCTCGACCAACGGTGCCGCCGGAATCAACACCGCTTACCAACTCGCCGCCGAGTACCACAAACCCCACGGCATCAACCGCGTCATGCTCTGCACCGACGGCGACTTCAACGTCGGCGTCACCGACCGCGACTCGCTGACCCGCATGCTCGAAGACCACGCCGCCAAGGGGACGTACCTCACCATCCTCGGCTTCGGCATGGGCAACTACCGCGATGGCACTCTCGAGTACCTCTCCAACAAAGGCGACGGCAACTACGCCTACATCGACACCAAGGACGAAGCCGAGAAGGTCCTCGGCGACCAGCTCATGGGCACGCTCGTGACCGTCGCCAAGGACGCGAAGATTCAGGTCGAGTTCAACCCCGCCGAGGTCGCCGCGTATCGCCTGATCGGTTACGAGAACCGCGCGCTCAAGGACGAGGAGTTCAACGACGACCGCAAGGACGCCGGCGATGTCGGCGCGGGCCACACGGTCACGGCGTTGTACGAGATCGTGCCGGTCGGCGGGACCAGCGCCGGCAGCGACGCCGAGATCGCCCGCCTCAACGCATCGATCGAGAAGCTGCAGAACGTGCTGGCGACGGTGGACATGACGCCCGACGCGACGGCGGCGGTTGCCGAGCAGATCGCCGAGTTGCAGGCCAAGCGTGCCGCCCTGCGTGAGAACGCCGGCGAGCCGGGCGTGGACCCGCTGGTCTTCCAGACCGACCGCGATCTGACTGACCGGGCCAAGTCGGGCGAGCTGCTCCGCGTGAAGCTGCGCTACAAGGAGCCCGACGCCGCGAAAGAGCCGGGCACGAGTCGCCTCAAAACCTGGAGCATCGCCGACGGTGATACGCCGTTCGAGAAGGCCGACGACGACTTTGGCCTCGCGGTCAGCGCCGCCGCCTTCGGCATGCTCCTGCGCGAGTCCGAGCACGTCGGCGACCTCGACTACGACTGGGTCCTGCAAACCGCCAAACGCTCCGGCAGCGGCGGCAAGTACTGCGGCGACTTCGTCGACCTCGTGCGGGACGCGAAGTCGCTCGGGAAATCCGAATGACGAAACCCCAAACGGCGTTTCGTCATTCGGATTTGGTCATTCATTCGTCATTCGGGAACTCGGATTTCGAATTTTCCCCACTAAGTTGTTCGCGGTTGAACCGTCCCTCCACTCGCAGGGCATGACGATCACGACACAGCAGCCCGCCGACTTGCTGGCCGTGGCCGAGGAACTCGGTCCGGTGTTGCGGCGGTACGCCCACTCGTTGATCGGTGATGCCGAGGCCGCGCGGGACGTGGTGCAGGACGTGGTCCTGCGCTGCATGTCCCGCAACGGCGCACCCGTGACCAACGCCAAGGCGTTCCTGTTCACCGCGGTGCGTCGGCGGTGCGTGGACGTGTTACGAAAGGAAAGTCGGATGCACGTGTTGACCGAAGAACGAACCGCAACGCTGCGGACCGAACGCACGCCGGCCGACGACGCCGAGGGTGCCGAGAGCGGCGCGCTGGCGTTGGCGGCGCTCGAGAAGTTGCCGACGGCACAGCGTGAGGTGCTGCGGCTGAAGTTCGCCGCCGGCATGAGCTACGCCGAGATCGCCGACGTCACCGGCAAGACCGCCAACAACGTCGGCGTCCTGATCCACACGGGATTGAAAACCCTCCGCGGCCAGCTCACGGCGCTAGGAGTCGATCATGCGTGAAGACCTACTGACCCAATATGCCCTTAGCGAAACGACCGCCGAGCAGTCCACCGAGATCGAGGCGTACCTCGCCGACCATCCTGACGCGGCCGAGTTCGTGGAGGAAGTGCGCGCCGACGCCGCGTTGCTCACGAGTGCCCTGCAAGCCGAGCCGGACCTACCGGCGGCGAACGAAACCTACCGGATGCAGGAGTACGTCATGGAACCCAAGAGAGAAAAACACTTCAACGTCAGCGCCCTCGCGATCGCCGCCGCGGTTGCCTTAATGGTGGTCGGTTTCCTCGCGGTGCGCGAAGGAGGGGTCAACGTAACTGCAATCGCGCTCAACGAAACGGCAACGCCGTCATCCGCCCGCGAAGCGTTGCTCGACGATTATCAGGACCAACTCGAATCGTTACGACGTCAAGGAACACCCGAGGCGATGAAGAAGGCCGACGCGATCGAGTCTTACCTCGGAGCTACTGACGGCTACGCTGATCTCGACGAATCTTCAGAGATCGACGGCGTGGTGGGTCCGGTGCCGAGCGAAGAGGTCGCGGATGCGATGCCCGGTGCCAGGGGCCGCGGCTTGCGAAACGAGGCAGCGGAAGGTCGGCTTGCCGAAGCCGAGATGTCCGACTCCCTCGCGGTGATGCCGGCCAGTCCCCCGTCCGAGCCTCGGCCCCAACAATTTCGCTTCTATGTCAGGCGTGACGCGGGAGGTCGTGAGTCTGGTGCATACGGCGGAGGTGGCGGCCTCGATGACCATCGCCAACACGGCCTCGACGCGGCTCCCACCGATCGCGAAGCGTACGACCACACCCCTGAGAACGACTTCATCGCCGTCGGTGACGCGCCGCTTTCGACGTTCTCCATCGACGTCGACACGGCCAGCTTCACCAACGTTCGCCGCATGCTGATGGCCGGCCAGCTGCCGCCGGCCGACGCGGTGCGGGTCGAGGAGTTCGTGAACTACTTCGATTACGGCTACGCCGCGCCGAGCCTCGACGATGAGCATCCGTTCGCGGCCCACCTTGCCGTCGCACAAACGCCTTGGAACCCGTCGACCAAGCTCGTCCGCATCGGGCTCAAGGGCAAGGAGATCCCCGCCGAGCAGCGGCCGGACATGAACCTCGTATTCCTCCTCGACGTCTCCGGCTCGATGAACAACCCGAAGAAGCTCCCGCTGGTGAAGTCGGCGATGACCAAGCTCGCCGGGACGATGCGTGATAACGATCGCGTCGCGATCGTGGTGTACGCCGGAGCGGCGGGGCTGGTGCTGGACTCGACGACGGATGCCGAGCAGGTCGTCAGCGCACTGGCTGGCTTGGGTGCCGGCGGCTCGACCGCGGGCGGGGCCGGCATCGAACTCGCCTACGCCACCGCCGAGAAACACTTCATCGAGGATGGCGTCAACCGTGTCATCCTCGCCACCGATGGCGACTTCAACGTCGGCACCTCCGACACCGGCGGTCTCGTCCGGCTCGTCGAAGACAAAGCCAAGGCCGGCGTCTACCTCACCGTCCTCGGCTTCGGCAGCGGCAACCTCAACGACGCCATGATGGAGCAGATCTCCAACAAGGGCGAGGGCAACTACGCCTACATCGATTCCGAAGCCGAGGCCCAGCGTGTCCTCGTCGACGGCGCCGGCGGCACGCTCCAAGCTATCGCCAAGGACGTGAAGATTCAGGTCGAGTTCAACCCCGCCACCGTCGCGAGCTACCGCCTCATCGGCTACGAAAACCGCAAACTCGCCGACCGCGACTTCAACGATGACACCAAGGACGCCGGCGACATCGGCGTCGGCCACACCGTCACCGCGCTCTACGAGATCGTGCCAGCCGAGCTCGACGAGGAAGCCCTCGCCAAGCAGAAGGGCGACCTGCAGGAACAGATCGACGCGATCCGCGACCTGATGAACCGAGCACGACTCACGCAGGAAGCGGTCGCCGCGCTCAATGCCGACATCGCATTGATCGAGAACAAGATCGCCAGCCTCGACAAGATGCTCGCCGGGCCGATGGTGGATGAGTTGAAGTATCAGGAGAAGCCGGCCGTCGTCGACAGCCCGGAACTGCTCACCGTGAAGCTGCGTTACAAGCAACCCGACGCGCCGAAGGAACAGGGGACGAGCAAGTTGATGAGCTTCCCGCTGGAAGATGCCGAAGTTCCGTTCGCCGAGGCGGACAAGGACTTCAAGCAAGCCGCCAGCGCCGCCGCGTTTGCGATGCTCCTGCGGGAGAGCCCGCATGCCGGCACGGCGACGCTCGACTGGGTGATCGAAATGACGACCGACGCCGAGCTCAAAGAACTCGCGGCAAAAGCCAAAGCGTTGGAGTGAACACGGAACGGCTTGAAACGCGAAACGCCCCGGCCGAGTTGGCCGGGGCGTTTCGCGTCGGTGGAGACATGGGCGTTACTCGCTCTTGGCGTCGTCGCCTTCATCGTCCTTTTTCTCGCCGAGGACTTCCGGCTCGGTGGACGCTTCGGCCGGTTCGTCGGCCACGGCGGTGACACGCGGGGCGGCGACGTGGGCGATGACCGTGTCCGGCTCCATCGTCGGCGTCACGCCTTCGGGGAAGGTGATGTCCGAGACGTGCAGGTTGTCGTTGAGGCCCAAGGCTTCGACGTTGACCTTGATCTCGTCGGGGATGCTGTCGGCGCGGCACTCGACTTCGACTTCGGTGTGCTCGTGCTCGACGATGCCGCCTTCTTTTTCGCCCTTGGCTTCGCCGACGAAGTGGACCGGGACCAGCACGGTCACGATCTCGTCGAGGCTGATGCGGGCAAAGTCGAGGTGGAGAATCTCGACGCCGAACGGATCGAACTGGATGTCCTTGAGCAGGACCGATTCGGTCTTGCCGGCGATGTCGAGGTTGAACAGATGCGCGCCCTTGTGGATGGACTCGGTGGTGAGCTTGGTGGGCAAGGCGACGGAGGTGTTGCCTTCGCCGTGGCCGTAAACGACGCCGGGAATCTTGCCCGCCTTGCGAATACGGCGGCACTCGCGGGTGCCGAGCTTGTCACGCTTTTCTGCTTCGAGAGTGATGGTGTCTGACATGGTAATTTGAGATTGGAGATTTCAGATTTGAGATGAGCGAACTTCGCGAAGCCCGGCGCAGCCGACTATCCGGTGACGTCCTTGAACATGGCGCTGATGGACTTGTGGTGGTGGATTCGGTGGATCGCGTCGCCGAGCATGCCGGCAACGCTGAGCACCTCGACCCGGTCACGGATGGGGTCGGCCCGGTGGCCCAGCGGGATGGTGTCGGTGACCGCGAGCTTGGTGAACGAACAGTTGGCCAGGCGCTCGATGGCCGGGCCTGCCAGGACGGCGTGCGTGGCGGTGATGTAAATGTCGCCTGCCCCGTGGTCGCGGAGGATCTCGACGGCGGACGTGACGGTGCCCGCGGTCGTGATCATGTCGTCGGTCATCAGCACGGTCTTGCCGGCGACGTCGCCGATGAGGTGAACGGCCTCGGCCGTCTCGCCGCTGGTGCGACGTTTGTCGATGATGCAGATCGCCCCGCCCATGATGTTCGCATATGCCTGGGCACGCTTGACGTTGCCGACGTCGGGCGAGACGAACACGGTGTTGCTCAGGTCGAAACCGGAGAACCATTCGCAGAACACCTTCGCCGCCTGGAGATGGTCGACGGGGATGTCGAAAAAGCCCTGCACCTGCGGTGCGTGCAGGTCGAGGGCAACCACGCGGTCGGCCCCGGCGCGTTCGAGCAGGTTGGAGGTGAGCTTGGCGGTGATCGGCGTACGGCCCTCGTCCTTGCGGTCCTGGCGGGCGTAGCCGAAGTACGGGATGACCGCGGTGACCCGCTTGGCGCTGGCGCGCTTGAGCGTGTCGATCCAGATCATCAGCTCCATCAGGTTTTCGTTGACCGGATAGCAGGTGGGTTGGATGACGAAGCAGTCCCGGCCGCGCACGTCCTCGTCGATGCGGACCAACAGCTCGCCGTCGGGGAAGGGGATGACCTTCCCCTTGCCAAGCGGCAGGTCGAGATGCTTGCACACCTTCTCGGCCAGGTCGGGGTTGGCCGAGCCGGCGAAGATCTTCATCTTCTTCGCGTCACGCTTGTGACGTTTGCTGGCCTTCTTCTCTGCGACGG
Organism: Planctomycetota bacterium; assembly: GCA_039182125.1. Classification (NCBI taxonomy): domain Bacteria; kingdom Pseudomonadati; phylum Planctomycetota; species Planctomycetota bacterium. Next base: position 26,629 of record JBCDCH010000004.1, on the reverse strand, counting down.
CGGTCGACATGGTCAGGCACCCTCGTTGACGTTGCAGGTTTCGGGGGAGAGATTCCCGGCGAGCGATTGCCCGTCGCCGAGCATGCCCTGGCGGGGAAGCATCGCGAACGGCCCCACGACGCAGTCGCAGCCGATGCAACTGCCGTGGCCGATGTATGTGAACGGCCGGATGATCGTGTTGCGGCCCACCTCGACGTCCGCCTCGATGTAGGTGTTGGCGCTACTGACGATCGTGACGCCGTTGTCACGCAGGGCGGCGTGGATGCGGTCCTGCATCGCGGCGTCGGCGTCGGCGAGCTGGTCGCGGCTGTTGGGCGCGATGATGTCGTCGGCCGTGACGGCTTCCACCGCAAGCACACGCCGGCCGTCCCGCTTGGCGATCGCGTAGATGTCGGTGAGGTAGTACTCGCCCTTGGCGTTGTCGTTGGTGAGCTTGGCGAGCGTGTCGAGCAGGACGCCGCACTTGACGCAGTAGAGCGACGGGAAAACCTCTCGGACTTCGCGTTGCTCCGGGGTGGCGTCGAGCTGTTCGACGATGGCGTCGAAGTTGCCGGCCTCGTCGCGGACGACGCGGCCGTAGCCGGTCGGGTCGTCGAGGACGCCGGTGCCGAGCGTGGCGTCCGCGTCGTCCTCGGCGTGGGCGTTGCGGATGGCGTGGACGATGTCGCCGGTGATCATCGGCAGGTCGCCCGCGAGGATCAGCACGTCGCTGTCGTCGGCCTCTCCGTCGAGGGCGTCGCGGCAAACCATGACCGCGTGTCCGGTGCCGAGCTGCTCGGTCTGCTCGACGAAGGTGATGCGTTCGTCGGAGCCGAAGCGCTGGATGACGTGTTCCTTGCCGTGACCGACGACGACGATCGCGCGGTCGATCCCGCCGGCCCAGCACGCGTCGAGGATGTGTCCGAGCATCGGCTTGCCGGCCACCTCGTGCAGCGGCTTGGGCAGGTCGGACTTCATCCGGGTCGACCGGCCGGCCGCGAGAATGATCGCAAGGGAAGACATGAGAAATGTTGGCTGGAAAAGTGCACGGCACCTTCCGGCGTCCCGCATTTTCGTCGATTGGCCCGCAGGGACTCGAACCCCGAATGCCTGTACCAAAAACAGGTGTGTTACCGATTACACCACGGGCCAGTGGTGGGATAGCCAAAGAGGCGACCGGCAGAACGCCGGGCGTGGGCGGTCAGTTGGGGACGTCTACCCTCCCGTTGCCGGGCCTCTCGACGTCTAGCTATGCTAGGCATGGAAATCCGAATGACGAAACTTCGGATTTCGGATTTGGTCATTCATTCGTCATTCAGGAACTCGTCATTCGACATTTCCTAAGCTCCGGTCCATGCGACCCGCCAACGAACTTCGTCCCGTGACCGTCCGCCGCGATGTGCCGTCCGTGGCACCTGCCGTGCTTTGGGAGCAGGGCGAGACGGCGATCCTCGCGACGGCGACGATCGAGAAGGTCGTGCCCCCGTGGTTTCCGGAGGACAAACCCGGCGGCTGGGTCACCGCCAACTATCTCATGATGCCCGGCTCGACGCCCGGTCGAAAACGCTGGCCCCGCACCGGTCACACCGACTCGCGTGGCACCGAGATCGAACGCCTCATCGGCCGCAGCCTCCGAGCAGCCGTCAACATGGACCAGATCGGCCCGCACACGATCACGATCGACTGCCAGGTCCTCCGCGCCGACGGCGGCACGCGCACCGCCGCGATCTGCGGCGGATTCCTCGCCCTCTCCGACGCGCTCAAAGCCGTCGGCACCGACAGTGCGATTCGCGGTGAGCTCGCCGCCGTCTCGGTCGGCGTCGTCGAAGGCAAACCGGTGCTCGATCTGGACTACCCGCTCGACAGCAACGCCGATGTCGACATGAACATCGTTCGCAACGCCGCGGGGCAATATGTGGAAATCCAAGGCAGCGCCGAAGCAGCCGCAGGGTTTGGCAGTGAGCACCTCACCGCCATGCTCGACCTCGCCGTGCTCGGCTGCAACGAACTGATCGAAATCCAACGCAAGCACCGGTAGTGAAACGTCAGTTGTCAAACTGTGCGTCGAACGCGATGTCGCTGCGTTTGAAGTCGCTCTTGCGGACGAACGCGGCGGCCTCAGTAGCGCCGTGCTCGCGGTCCATGCGGCTGTCTTCCCACTCCACGCTGAGCGGCCCCGTGTAGTTGATGTCGTTGAGGGCGACGATGATCTCTTCGAAGTTGATGTCGCCGTGGCCGAGACTGCGGAAGTCCCAGAAGCGGCGCGGGTCGGCGAAGTCGGTGTGCCCGCCGAAGACGCCGACATCGCCGTTGCCGTGGCCCCACCAGACGTCCTTCATGTGCACGTGGTAAATCCGCTCGGCGAAGGTGCGGATGAACTTCACGTAGTCGACGCCTTGATAGCCGAGGTGCGACGGGTCGTAGTTGAAGCCGAAGCGTTTGTGTCCCTTGACCGCGTCGATCGCACGCTGGGCGGTGGCGATGTCGAAGGCGATCTCGGTCGGATGCACCTCGAGCGCGAAGTTCACGTCACTTTCCTCGAACGCGTCGAGGATCGGCGTGAAACGGTTGGCGAAGTCGTCGAAGCCCTTCTGCCAGTATTCCTGCGTCGTCGGCGGGAAGGCGTAGGTGCTGTGCCAGATGGAGCTGCCGGTGAAGCCGTTGACGGCCATGGGGAAGTCGATCGCGTGCGGGGCGGCGTCGCGGAAGATCCGCGCGGCCGCGCCGGTGTCGATCATGCGCTGCTGCGCCCGCTGCCGCACGCCCTCGGGGTCGCCGTCGCCGTAAACTTCCGGCGGCAGGATCGCGGCGTGACGCTCGTCGATGTGGTCGCAGATCGCCTGCCCGACGAGGTGGGCCGATATCGTGATCGAGGTCAGCCCGTGCTTCTGCAGCGTCTCCCACTTCTTCGCCGCGTAGCCGGCTTCCTGCAAACACTTCTGCACGTTGAAGTGGTCACCCCAGCAAGCAAGTTCGAGCCCGTCGTAGCCGAAGGATTTGGTCTTCGCGGCAAGGATATCGAGCGGCAGATCGGCCCACTGGCCGGTGAACAAGGTAACGGTGCGTGGCATGCGTGCATGTCAGCGAATCGCGGCGGTGGTGTCAACCGACGAGTGTCTCATCCGAGCCAGGTTTGTCATCTTTAAGAACGAAATCTTTCTCGGTGAGGTGATCCTCGCCAACCATCGCTCGAAGTCGGGTGATGATCAGCATGAGCGTTTTTCTGTCGAGTTTCTTGTCCTTGGCGAACCGGGTTTTTTTGCGACTGTCCGTGTCCTCAATTGCCGTGAACAGTGCAGCAACGCCATCGACGTCTCCAACCACGAGCGGCGGCGTTTCAGTTCTTTGATCGTCGACATGTGCGAACGCGAAACACAGGACCGGATGGACAAAGAGTCGAACATCAGCACCAATGAGTAGTTCTTGGTGCAGCGAAAGTGCCTGCCGGATCACCTCGTTCGGATGCTGCTCAGTATGCCCATTGATCGTACATGTGCTGTTGTCTCGGATTTGCACAAGGCCACGTTGTGCTTTTGTACTGATCGCAAAAATGCCCCGTGGCCCCACTAGTACGTGATCGACGTCGCCCCCAGTTTTCAAGGGAACACCATCAAACAGATGCCATTGCGAACTGAGTCGGCGAAGTTGGGTTGACACGAGTGCCTCGCCGCGACCTCCCAGCTCCATCGCCGTACGTTGGCGCGCAAGGCTTGTCATTTCCCTTTCTATTCGTTGCACAAGCGGGCGGCGCACCAGCCAGACGCAGATCGTTGCCGACAAAACGGCTATCAGGCCCAAAATGCCGAAACCGAGGCTGCGCCATACAAAGCCCAAGGTTGATGTCACACCGACGAAACCGCCGACAACTAGTGCAAGTGTAAGTACAAGCAATATCTGCTTGTCGGCTACCCGTACAATTCTCTGTTTCGGATAACGCCCTGCAAGCTTGGTGTGAGCGGTTAATCTCGCCATGAGTTACACCCCCAGCGCCTCCGCCATGGCGCTGCCGATGGTGGTTGGCGTTTGGGCGACCTTGATGCCGGCGGCTTCGAGGGCGGCGATCTTGCTGGCGGCGTCGCCTTTGCCGCCGCTGATGATCGCGCCGGCGTGGCCCATGCGCTTGCCGGGGGGGGCGGTGCGGCCGGCGATGAAGCTCACGATCGGCTTGGTGACGTTGTCCTTGCTCCACGCGGCGGCGTTCTCTTCGTCGTCGCCGCCGATCTCACCGATCATGACGATGCCGTCGGTGTCCGGGTCGGCCTCGAACATGCCGAGCAGCTCGATGTAGTTGATTCCCTTGACCGGGTCACCGCCGATGCCGACGCAGGTGGTCTGGCCGATGCCGGCATTGGTGCACTGGAAGACGGCCTCGTAGGTGAGGGTGCCCGAGCGGGAGATGATGCCGACCTTCTTGCCGGTGGGGGCTTGGTCGGCGGGGAGGTGGATGTAACCGGGCATGATGCCGATCTTGCAGCCGCCGCTGGTCGCGTCGCCGCCGGGCGTGATGATGCCCGGGCAGTTGGGGCCGATGAGCGTGGTGTCGACGCCTTCGATGAACGCCTTGGCTTTCATCATGTCGGCCACGGGGATGCCCTCGGTGATGGCCGCGATGACCTTGATGCCCGCGTCGGCCGCTTCCATGATCGCATCGCCCGCGAACGGCGGCGGGACGAAGATCATGCTCGCCTCAGCACCCGTCTTGCGTACCGCTTCGTCGACGGTGTTGAAGATCGGCAGGCCGTTGTCGTCGGTCTGTCCGCCCTTGCCGGGGGTGACGCCGCCGACCATCTGCGTGCCGTACTCCTTGCACATCTTGGTGTGGAACGCGCCGCTGGCTCCGGTGATGCCTTGGCAGATGACCTTGGTGTTGCTGTCGACGAGAATGCTCATGGGTCGCGATGGTAGTCAGCGGACGCGGGTCCGGAAGGGCGTCCGATAAGCGGGGGGTGCTGGGTGTCGTTCGGGTTTGCGCCGATGCACTGGGGTGATCTTTTGCGAAGTACTCGAGCCGAGACGGTTGTTGGCGGCGGTGTCGCTTGTAGCCGGTCTGCGGGTGGACGTCTATACCGGGGGATTCGCCGACGCGGCCGATGTCTTCAATGACGAGAACGACGCCGTCGGCGCACTGCCGACCGCGACGTACGCCGACCTGCCGGCGGCGAACGAAGATCCACGCTGGGGAAGCGGCGAGGTTGCCGTGCGGTTCGGCGGGTCGCTGATCGCACCGACGAGCGGGACGCATAGCTTTCGGGTGCGCGGCGATGACGGCGTTCGGCTGTGGCTGGACAACGAGCTGATCTATGACGACTGGGACGCCGACCGGACCGGCCGGCTCGGCGGGGTCAGCTTGCAGGTCGCGGCCGGCCGGCACGACCTTCGGCTCGACTACCACGACGCTGACGGCGGCGGCGACGGCGAGCGCTCGGTTGCTCTGGAGTGGAAACAGCCCGGCGGCGACTGGGAGCCGCTCGCCGAGGATTTGCTCACCGTCGATCGGATGCCGAGCGTCATCGACCGCGCGGGGATCTACGTCGGTAGCTACTTCTCCAATGATCCGTTCACGCCGGCGGTGCTGATCAACACCGACCGTCCCGTGCGTATCGAGCGGTCGACGATCACGAGCCACAGCCATCTGATCGCGACCGGCAATCCGTTCTCGAACGCCGACTTCACCGCCGACGTCGACCTGGAAGTCCGCGACAACACCGGCGTCGGGCTCAACCCCAACGTTCGCGGCCAGACCGCCGGACGCTTCGTTTACGCCACCAACGCCGCCCGGCTGAACATCGAGCAGAACACGCTGATCAGCACGTCGGGCATCTGGGCCGCGTCGTCGGACAACATGGAGTTCCGCGTTGTGGCCAACGACGTGCTGAACATCGACGGCCGCGTGTCCGACGGCAATGGCGGCTACGACGGGTTCGAGCGGCGGTCGTTCGTGCAGCTCGACAAGGTCGTCGCGCCCGGGGCCGAGATCGCGTGGAACCGCGTCACCAACCTGCCCGGCGAGTCGCGCGTCGAGGACAACATCAACCTGTTTCGCTCCGGCGGCACCGCTGGCGATCCGATCCGCATCCATCGCAACCTCATCGACGGTGCCTGGCCGATCGAAGGCGAGGAGTTCTTCGGCGGGGGCATCCTCGTCGGCGACAACCCGGACGTCGGCGGCCACTCCCGCGACGCCGCTCACGCCGAGGTCTTTCGCAACGTCGTGCTCAACACGACCAACCACGGCATCGCGATTGCCGGCGGTGCGCATCACCGCGTCTACGACAACCGCGTCTTCAGCGACGGCCGCACGCCCGACGGCACCAAGGTGCTGCAGGACAACGACGTGGGCGTGTACGTCTGGAACAGCTACGGCGACGACACCTGGGCCGATAACGCCGCATGGAACAACGTCATCGGCGTGATCCGCCACGACCCCGCCGGCGTCGCCCGACGCAACGACGACTGGATGCCCGACGGCCTCGACTTCGGCGGGAACGTGTATGCGGACGTAAATGAAACCACCGAGTCAAACGAACGCTTGGCATGGGAAACCTACGTCGCCCGTAGCGGGATCACGGTCGGGGTGCGGTGAGCGCCATGGGCGGCTTCGCCGCGGCCGCTACGCAGGTCAGGCGTTCAGCGTCGGCGGCACAACCGCCGCTCATTCCGGCAACGCAAACCGTGCGGCGTTGATCTGACCTGCCAAACGTCGCACGTCGGAGACGTCGGGCTCACCGCCGGACTCAATCACGAACGTGTCGCCGAGGGGGCTACGAATCGTTGGGGCGAAAATGATCTCTCCGTCCAGCACGAGGGCAAGCTGTCGGTCGACGTGTTCAGCCGTGAGTACCTTGAACTTCTCGCCAGCCTCGGGCGTGAGCCGCACGGCGATCAACGGTCGATCGTCGTGCGGCGAAAGCATGACCTGCACCGACGCGAGGTCCCGCTCGTCCAGATGAACGTTTCGCCCCACTGCCAGGTTGAGTCCGGTACCGGGATCAGTCATCGGTTCGGCGTCGTCGTCCTCAGGCTGCACGAGCCGAAACTGCAATCTGGGCTTCGTCGGCTCGCCGAGGGCCATCGGTTCGTGATCGAAGAGCAGAATCCACTCAAGTGTGGCCTCGCCATCGGTCAGGGCGTCGGTAGGGAAGTTCAGGTGCAGTTTGCGGTTCGGGTAGATCAGTGCGACGTCGTCCACGCCGACGTCGATCATCGGCGGCGGGCCGAACGCGCGTTCGACCTCACGCCGGGTCATTTCCCAGCGCACGCCGTTGGGCATGGGGCCCGCGTAACCATTGCTCAGCTCGACGTTCGTGAGAGTGCGGTTCACATTGGCGAAGAACAGGTTGACGCCCGCCTCCGGCGACAGCAGGTAGTAGTCTTCGCCAAACCGCGAAATCTCGGTTGTCGGCATGTGCCGTTCGACGAAGGCCGTGACCTCTGCCGAATCGTCTGATCGGCCCAACAGATCAACAATGTCGAACGCGGGTGCGGTCGTTGGCGTCAGCAATAACGTGAGCAGCAGAGCGAGCATGCCCCCATCCTACTTTGAGCGGCGACCCACGGGAGCTTTTCTCGCGGCCCCGGAAAGCTCCCGTGGGTCGCCGTTCAAAGTGGCGGGGGTGATGGGCCGATGCACACGGTAGCGGCGCTATCGTTTGGGTGCCGTGTCCCGATGTATGACCACGCTTGCCCGGCCCATGTCGCCTTCCGCCGAGTCTTCGCCTGCGCCCCGGGTTGAGCGGCAGGTGACGGTCATTGAGCCGCGCAAGGGGTGGATCGGGATCGACTGGGGCGAGCTTTGGCGTTATCGGGAGTTGCTGTACTTCCTCGTCTGGCGCGACCTGAAGGTGAAGTACAAGATGGCGGTTCTGGGCATGGCGTGGGCCGTGTTCGTGCCGATCGTCTCGATGCTCGTTTACGGCGGGGTCGGTGCCACGCTCGAACTCGACGACGCGGTGACCGCGCCGTATTTCCTCTGGATGTACGCCGGGCTTTTGCCTTGGTTGTTCATCCAACGCAACCTGCAGGACGGCGGCATGGCGCTGGTCAACCAGCAGCCGCTTCTCACGAAAATCTATCTGCCGCGTGTGTTCCTGCCAGCCGCGAGTTGCGGCTCGGGATTGGTCGACCTCGGCATCAATTTCGTCCTCTTCGCCCTGCTTGCCGTCGGCTTCGCGGTCTTCACCGATTGGGCTCCGACCTGGCAGATCGTCTTTGCGCTGCCGCTGTTGGCCGTAACGATCGTGATGGCACTGGGCATCTCGCTGACGTTCAGCGCGTTGACGGTGTTGTACCGGGACCTGCGATTTCTCGTGCCGTTCGCGGTGCAGTTCGGGCTTTGGCTCAGCGCGGTGCCGTACCCGCTCAGCGACGAACGCTTCGACGGCATCCGCGATTGGTACGCGCTCAACCCCGTGACCGGCATCGTCGCCGCGTGGCGGAGCGTGCTGGTCGGTGGGGAATGGCACTGGCTCCACTTCGGCACGGCGACGGTCGGTGCGTTCGCGTTGTTGCTTTTTGGACTATTCTACTTCAAGCGAGTCGAGCGCCGCTTCGCCGACATCGCGTGAACCCAAGCCTTTGGCCAAAGCCCATGTCTCAGCCAGCCATCACAGTCGAAGGTTTGTCCAAGGCGTACCGGATCGGACTCAAGGAGCAGACGACCGGAACGTTCAAGGACAACCTCGCATCGCTGCTCAAGGAGCCGGGCAAACGACTGCGGCGGTTCAGTGAGAACTGGGAGGCCGAGGACACGCACTGGGCGCTGCGGGACGTCTCGTTCGAGGTCGGCGAAGGCGAGGTCGTCGGGCTCATCGGCCGCAACGGTGCCGGCAAGTCGACGCTGTTGAAGGTGCTGTCCCGCATCACCGAGCCGACGCACGGCCGAGCGACCATGCGGGGTCGCGTCTCGTCGCTGCTCGAAGTCGGCACCGGCTTTCACCCCGAGCTCACCGGCCGGGAGAACGTCTACCTCAACGGCGCGATCCTCGGCATGAAACGCCGGGAGATCAACGAGAAGTTCGACCAGATCGTCGAGTTCAGCGAGGTCGGCAAGTTCCTCGACACGCCGGTCAAACGCTACAGCTCGGGCATGTACGTCCGCCTCGCCTTCGCCGTCGCATCGCACCTTGATCCGCAGATCATGATCGTCGACGAGGTGCTCGCGGTCGGCGATGCGGCGTTCCAGAAGAAGTGCCTGGGCAAGATGAATGACGTCGTCCACGGCACCGACTCGACAGGCGGTGGGCGGACGATCCTGTTCGTGAGCCACCAGATGGACGCCGTGGCGTCGCTGTGCAGCAGTGTGATCATCGTCGACGGCGGACGTGTCAGCGAGAAGCTCCCGACCGAGGTCGGCATCGAGCGCTACCTCGGCGGTGGTGGGGGCGGGGGCAACGGGCTGCCGTTGATCGAACGGCCACGCACGCAGGACAAACCCCGTCCGCCGATCTTCACCGACCTCCGCATGTTCGTTGGTGCGGGCGACGAGGCCAACCGCACGACCGTCGTCCCCGTCGGTGCTCCGGTGAGGTTCGAGATCGACATGCGCGACTTCAACGACAGCGGCAACCTCACCGCCGCGCTCGCCGTCTGCAATGAACGTAACCAACGCGTTGCGCTCTTTCACAGCGAGTACCACAGCGGCATCGTCTTCAAGGGTGCCGACGCCAAGACGCTGACGTGCCATGTCCCGAGCTTGCCCCTCGCGCCGGGCGACTACCACCTGCAGCTCGTTTGCGCCGATGGCTTCAAGGAACTCGAACGCGTCGAGCGTGCCGCCGAGATCAGCGTGACATTCCGCGACGTGCTCGGGACCGGGAAGGTGCCCAGCAGCAAGCAGAGTTCGGTCGTGCTCGCCAGTTCGTGGGAGTGAGCCTCACACCTTCGGTGCATCGGCGGGGAACATGATCACCGGCAGGTCGGTGCTGCGCAGCAGCTCGACCGGCACGTTGCCGGCGATCAGCCTGCTGAGCATGCCGCGACCCGAGAGGCCCAACGCGATCAACGTGCAGTTGCCGTCGCGTGCGGTGTTGAGAATCGCCCGCGGCACATCATCGGCAAACAGCAGCAGCGTTTGCACCGCAACGTCACGCACGCGGATGTGGTCGGCGAGGGTGCGGATTGATTCCTCGGCCTTCTCGCCGGCGCTGGTGTTGTCGGATTGGCCGGTAGGTCGCGAGACGTGGACGACGAGCACCTCGGCCGAGAGCCGGTGCGCGAGGTCTGCGACCGCTTCCCCCAACCGCCGCGATGCGAGCGGGCTGCTGACTGCCACGAGGATACGACTCATCGTCGCATGCTACGCGGCTATGACAGCGGAAACGTCGCGAGCAGGTCGGACAGCCGTTTCGCCGCGACACCGCGATGGCTCAGCGCCGCTTTTTCCTCTGCGGTACGCTCGGCCATGGTCTTGCCGGCGTGTTCGAACAGCGGGTCGTAGCCGAAGCCGCTATCGCCACGAGGTTCGCGGACGATCGTGCCCGAGACGTGCCCCTCGGTCGTGAAGATCGGTCGGCCCTTCACATCGCACAGTGCCAACACGCACACGAACCGCGCCCTGCGGTCGTCGGCATCGGCAAGTTTCTCGAGCAGCAGCGTGTTGTTCGCCGCGTCACCCTCCCCGGCATCGTGCATGGCGGCGAACCGGGCGGAGTAGATGCCCGGCGCGTCGTCGAGTGCGGCGACCTGCAAACCGGAGTCGTCGGCGAGGCATGCGGTACCAAAGTGCCTGGCGTACGCGGTGGCCTTGAGCAGGGCGTTGGCCCGGAAGGTCGTGGCGGTCTCCTCGACGTCGGGGGCATCGGCCGGCAACGGCTCGCACGAAACGCCGAGCCCGTCGAACATCCCCGCGAGTTCCGCAGCCTTGCCGGCATTCTTCGTTGCGATCAAAAGGGGTGTGTTCACTCGAGCCCCTGCAACGGGTTGTTACCTCGGCGGTCCTCGGGCCGGATCAAAAGCGGCTGCTCCGGCGCGGTCGGGACGGGGGCCTGATCGTCAGCACCGACGATGCCACGGATTTGGTCGATGTCGGCGATGAACGACGGCTTGACCGCGCGGACTTTCCTGCCGTTCTCGGCCATGACTTCGACGACCAACTCGCCGTTGAGCGCGTACTCGGGATACTCCTGCATGGCGCGGGCCATCGACGCGTCGGTGATTTCGATCTTCGGTTCGAGGATCTCGACGCGGCCGTCATCGAGCTGTTCCGCCGCGCGGCGAACCGAGGTCGGCAAGCGGAGGCTCGAGACGACCAGCGTGCGGTCGCCGGTGCGGGCAAAGTCCTCCGGGTTGCCGACCTCCTGGGCCCGAAGCGCGTTGATCGGCCAAGCGCCAATGAGCACGCTGCTGGTGGTCGGGCCGTGGAAGTAATAGGCCTCAATGCCCATCTCGCGTGCCGCCCGGACCGACTCGACGGCAGCTTGTTTACGCTGTGCGTCGCCGGTGTAGTCGGCGATGACCAGCGTCCATTTCGCGTTGGTGTTGACGATGTTCCACTGCGGCGGCGCTTCGGGATCCGGCTCGTCGGCCGAGACAAGCAGCACTCGCGGGAACAGCGGGTCGCCGAGCTTGTTCACGAGCCGGCCGATGGCGTCACGGTCGGTGTTGGCGTCCGCTTGAGATTCGTATCGGCCGTGGTACAGCAGCGACTCGCCGGACTTGTGGAGGATGTACCAGTCCTTGAGTTCGGTGCCCGCGATCAGTTGATCCCGCACGGCCTTGGCGATGCGCACATGGCTCGCGTCGTCGTACCGGGCGACGAAGAGCGTGTACTGGGCCGACGCCTGCGCGGCGACCAGCAGCGGCGAGAGCAGTACGGTTAAGAGAAGCAGGTGACGCATGGGGTGAATCATAACGCGTTTTTCCAGGCAAGGGATTCGGGCAATGTGTTGAAGTTGTCGTGCCCGGTGTCGGTGACCACGACCATGTCTTCGACGCGGACGCCGCCGTGTTGTTCGTGGTAAAGGCCCGGTTCGATGGTGAGGACGTCCCCGGCGACGAGCGGGCCGCCCTTGGCATCGAGCAGGGGGGCTTCGTGGACGTCTAAACCGACGCCGTGACCCGTGCCGTGGACCATGTCGTCGAAGCCGTGGGCATGGATGACGCCCTGTGCGGCGGCGTGCACCTCGGCCCCGGTGACGCCGGCCTGGATTGTCGCGATCGCCGCGGCCTTCGACTCGACCACCGCCGCGTGCATCGCCGCAAGCTCCGGCGTTGGCGTCCCGTGAACCACGGTCCGCGTGCAATCCCCCCAGTACAGCGACCGCCGGTCGCGTGGGAAGATGTCGATGATCACCGGCTCGCCCGTCCGCAACGGCCCCTCGCCGCGGTCGTGACAGTCGGCACAGTGGGGTAGGCCCGCGACGATCGTGCCGTGCTCGCTGGCCATGCCGTGGTCGATCAGAAGCAGCTCGATCAACGCCCGCACCGAGTCGCTGGTGACCGGCGTGCCGTCATGGTGCAAGTGCCCACCAGTGTCCGCGTCGGCGCGGGCGATGTGTTCGCACGCGGTTCGCATCGCTCGCTCCGTGATCGATTGGCAGTGCCGCAGGTGAGTTAGTTCGTCGGCATCCTTGCTCCGCCGGTCGGCGACACCGAGATCGCGGTCGAGCCGGACTTCGATGCCCGCCTCGCGCAGCACGTCGACATAGACCAGACCCAGCGAACGATCGCCGACGACGTTGCCAACGTTCGCGTCCCGCAACAGCGCGACCACGGCCTGGGCCGTCATCACGTCCCGCTCGCCGCTGGGGTCATCCACCACATCCGCAGGCGCAATCACACGGTCGGCATTGGTTGATTTGCGGGCACGGTCCACTTCGATGTTCCGGCAGATGAACACCGTTTCGCCCGGCAGCTTCACCCACGCCGCCGGGTCGCCGGCGACGAACCGACACCGGTGGTACAGCGCCATGTTCGTCGCGGGAATCCCGGCAAGCAGCGTCGCGGTCATGCAGCAAGCGTAGCGGTGCCGAGGTGCGTCACGCGCGTCGGCGGCGCAACCCGAATCCGGCCAGTGCCAGCCACGCCAGCGTCGTCGGTTCGGGCACTTCGGTGATCTGGAACAGGCCTTGGGTGCCGTTGACGGTGAAGTAGGCCACGGAATCGCCGGAAGGGATGAGCCCTGTGACCGCATCGGTGCCGGCCGACCCGTCGGCGAGTTCGGTGTCGCTGAGCACAAGTTCCAGCGTCGCCGCGGGGTTGTCGGCGTCGAACCGGAAGATGCTGTCGGCGTCGGACTCGTACGTGTAGACCAGCCCGTCGTTGCCGAGGGTGAGTGCGAGGAAGCCGACGTTGTCATCGTCATCGCCGAACACGGCTTCAAAGTCGTCGGCATCGAGAATCTGCACGATCGCACCCGGCGTCAGGTCGCTGAGCGGAACGCGATACACGCCCTCGCCGTTGCCGGAGCCGAAGATCAAATCGTCGCCCACGACATGCAGGCGGTCGATGTCGTCGGCACCGACGACACTCCCAGCGAGATCGTCGTCACTGAACACGGTCCGCAGATTGCCGGACAAGTCGACCGCGAGGAGGCTGTCGCTGGATCCGTCGAAGAAGAAAAGTTCGTCGCCGACGCCGGCCTGAGCGCCGCTGAGGTTGGCGGTGGGCAGGCCGATGGCCGAAGTCGCGCCCGTGAACGTGCCGATCTCCTCTTCGCTGGCGAGCAAGCTCACGCCGGTTGCCGGGCTGAAACTCGCGACAAGGTTCTGGAGCGAACCACCGAAGGCGAACCGATCGCCCACGTTGCTCAGCGGCGCGTTGACGAAGAAGCCGGTTTCCTCGAGCCCGGCGTCGGTGAAGTCGGTCGGTCCGATCTCCGTGGTGAACGTGGTACCGGGCATGCCGGCGGTGATACGGCCCTCGCCGATGATCGATGCATTGAGGTTGGCGTAGAGCATCCCGTCGAGCTGTCCGAACCCGCTGAGCAGCAGCGGGTCATCGACGCCGCCCTTGGCTTCTTCCAGTGTGACAAGCGGCGTAATCTCGAACGACTGGGCCGCTGCCATGGGCACGATCCCCAGCCCGCCGACGATGACGCCGGCGGCGATGCGTGTACGAACGTTTTTCATGCATTTGCCTCGTTGAACCAACTGACCCGTCCTCGTGTAGCTTAATATGCCCGCAGTTGGCCGACGGTGCCTAAGCAAAATGGGATATCAACCCGGCCTGACACGACAGTAAATCGACCACTCACTACGTTGACCCGGTATGTACGAAGAACCCGACGAGCGTTCCAGCGAGGCGGCGATTGATCCGAAGCAGCGGGCGGCGGAGAAGGCCGAGGAGTTTCGCATCCACGCCGAGTTGGCGGCCGTGTTCGAGGCGCCGCGTAAGTTCGATGCCGACGTGTTGCCCGGTGCGGACGCCGTGCTCAAGGAAGTTCAGCAAGCCATCGGCAAAATGCACAAGGGCCAGGACCCCAAGCTTGGGCCGTTGGTCACGCCGACGCATGTGGCGGACGCCGCCCGGCTTTTGGCTATTCCCGACACCCAGAGCATCTCCACCGACGACTATCACACGCGGCAAGGCGTCGGCGAGATGCTCATCGGTCGTTGGCTACGCGGGGACGAGGTCGACACGTTTTACGAACGGTACCAAGCCCACTTCGACGCCGCGCTCGGTCATTTCCGCGAAGAGGAACGCTCCGCCAAGGAGTGGAAGGGTGATGACGACACGCTGGCCTATCTCGATGCGCTCGATGCGATCGACGGCAAGCTCGCCGATCAGCAGTTGCGTCCGGTCGTTCAAGAACACAAAGTTCATGTGCTCACGACCCTCACCGTCGGCGAATTCGACATTCTCTACCTCACCGACCAACTCATGGGCGTCGATGTCGACACCCTCCTGGGCGAAGGGTCGGAACTCCCCGCCGAGCCGACCGAGGCCGACCGCACGTGGTTCATGCAGCTGTTCAGCCTGCGCGGCATTCACCGCGAGGCCGAAGCGATGCTGCTCTTCGCGTTCCTGCAGAAGGCGGACGAGTTCGATTGGTAAGCGGATTTACCGCCGCCGCCGACGCAGGGCGAGGCCACCCAAGGCAAGCAGACTCAGCGACGTCGGCTCCGGGATCGCGACGAAGCCGACGTTGTCGACTTGCAGGTCGAAGTTTGTGAAGCCGTACAAGAACCCGGGCACGAAGGTCGTGAACACGACCTCGTCCGCCCCGGCCAGCACGTCCGCGAACGTCCGCCCTTCGGGCAACAGCGGCTCGAACGTGTCCGGATCCTCGGCACCCGCGCCCGCCCATCCGCGCGGCAGCTCGGTCGCCGTCGGATCGTCGATCGTGATCGCGTAAGTCTGCCAGCCCTGGCCCGCGGCCTGCAGCAGGCCCAGGTTGTAGAAGACGCTGGCGAAGCCTTCGTCGCTGAAATCACGGATGTCGACCACCAGGTCGCGTGCGACCGGTGTGCCGAAAAAGTCGATGGAGTCGACGTTGATGTCGACGGTGAGCGTGAGCGGCCCGCTGAAGTCCGGGAGCAGGCCGTCGTCGTTGCGTATGGTCGCGCCGAAGACATCGTTGACCTCGACATCGAGGTTCGCGCCGGGGTTGCCGCCAGTGAGGCTGACGTTGTTGCGGCCGCTGACGCTCCAGCCGTCGGTGCCGTCGTCGAAGGTGGTGACTTGGCCGAGCGTGGCCGGGACGGCGATGAGCGAGAGGGACAGGCCGGCGAAGATGGCGAGTTTTGAGTTGATCGGGTGCATTGGAGGCCTTGTGCTGAAAAGGAATGAGATTGTGCTGAGCACAACCTAAGCATATGCTGCGGTCGTGTCAACACCTTCTTCCAGCCCCCGCGGCAACGCCCACGCCGACGTCCGCAACCGGGCCGAACGTGGCAATCGGCGGCGACTTCGGCGACCTTCAGGGCCGATCATGGCCACCGCCGAATCCAAGACCCCGCCGATCCACGCACCGCTGAGCACCGACGAGCAGAACGCACTGGATAGGGTGCTTCAAGGCCTTCACTCGGCTTTGCGGTCGCTCCTCGCGGTCATGCCGGTCGAGGCTCAGACGGCCAGCGGCTTGGCCCGCTACTTGGATACCGAGCGGACGACCTGTCAGCGTGCGGTTTCCGCGGTGAACAAGCCGTTTGCCGGCCTCGCCCTCGTGGGAGAGATTCCCGGTGTGGAGGGTTTGCGGCTGCTGACCGAGGCAATCCGCACGGACAGTCGCTTCGACGCCGAGCAGCGATCGGCCGCAGCGCAGCTTGCGGAGATCGTGGCGGATTACGACGCGACCACCCGCCGTCTTGCCGGCAATCGCTCACGCCTGCTCAAGCGAATCGCTCTCGCCGACGCCCATGACCCGGCCGTCCAGGACGACTCGTGGTTTCTCCAGCAGCGCCAAGCGCTCTCCGACGCCGCGACGGCATTGACCGGGCGCCACTCCCAACTCTGGCTAGCGACCCATTTCTTCGAGACAGACCCCGACTGCCCGGAACGGCTGGTCGAAACCCGCGCGCATGGTCTACTCGGCCATGTCGCCCGGCCTGACGCGGTGCCGTTGTCGTTCCACGTGTTCAAGACGGATGACGAGGAAGCCGACTTCGCGCCGTTGGTGCCGGGTGAGGCTGACCTACCCGCAGGGTTGTTACCGGAGTTCAGCAGCCAACCGCTGCCGCTGGTTCGTGCCCGTCAGCCTGACCGGTTTCTCTTGCAGAATGTCGAGACAAGCGGCGGGGCACATGGCTCGATGGCGCCCGCGGACGTGATGTTTGCCATGGCGGGCCACGAGGCGCATCCGGCCCACACGCCTTCGAAGTTGAGCGAGGTGTGGGCGATGGTGAACTTCCCGGTCCGACGCATGCTGTTGGACGTCTTTCTTCATCGGGATCTGGCACGGCAATGCATCCCGGACCTGGACCTGCACCTGTGGGGTCCTGACTTCGCGAGCAATGTCGGCGGACGTTGGCAGACGCGCATGACCCATCCGCTGCAGTTGCAGCACTTGGGTGTTGGCTTTAACCGTGCGGGGATCGACGCTTGGGATCGCTACCCCGAACTGATCGGCTCGCTCTCGGCCCGGCGTGGCTTCGATCCGGACCGGTTCGTCGGCTACCGCTGCGACGTGCAGGTGCCGGTCTGGCGGGCTGGTTACCGCATGACGTTTGATTTCGGCAACTAGCCACCTTTACGCCGGGGCGAACTCGCGGGTTTCTTTTTCGTCCATCTCCGGCGGCGTGTAGAGCACCATCTTGCCCAGCAGGGGGCGGAGTAGCTCGCGAATGTCTTCGATCGTCAGATACAACGCCGGCACCAAGAGCAGCGTGATGAACGTCGCGACCAAAACGCCGAAGCCGAGCGAGAGCGCCATCGGAATGAGGAACTGCGCTTGCAGCGAGGTTTCAAGGATCATCGGCGCGAGGCCGAAGAACGTGGTGAAGGTCGTGAGCAGGATCGGCCGGCAGCGACGCAGGCCGCCTTCGAGTGTGGCGGTCACCGCGTCCGCGCCCTGGATTCGTTTGCGGTTGATCAGGTCGATGAGGATGAGCGAGTCGTTGACCACGACGCCGGTGAGCGCGACGACGCCGAACATCGAGAGGAAGTTCAGCGGCATCGGCCGGAAGAAGTCGAAGAGGATGTGCCCCCAGATCGCGCCGACCAGACCGAACGGGATCGCCGACATGACGATCACCGGCTGGATGTAGCTGCGGAACAGGATCGCGAGCAGCCCGTAGATCCCGACCATTGCAACGCCCAGCGAGAGTAGCAGCGAGTTCATCGACTCGCGTTGTTCTTCCTGTTCGCCCTTCATGCTCCAGCGGGTACCGGGGTTGTCGGCGACGACCTGCGGGAGAACTTCCTCGCGGAGCAGCGTGTTGAGTTCCGCGGCGTTGGCGAGCGTGGTGTCGACGTCGGCGGTGACATTGACGATGCGTTGACGTTCGACGCGGCTGATCTGGCTGAAGCCTTCGCCGAGTTCGTATTCGGCAACCGTCGAGAGCGGCGCGGCCGTCCCGTCGGGCAGGCGGATGTAAAGTTCCTCGATATCGGCAAGGCTTCGGCGTTGGTCCTTGGGGTAGCGGACGTAGACGCGAACCTCGTCGCGCTCACGCTGGAACCGCTGCGCTTCGGCACCGAAAAAAGCGCCGCGCACCTGGGCCGCGACATCGGAGATGGTCAGGCCAAGCGATTTGCCGGTCGGCGTCAGGCCGGTGATGTCGAGCTGGGGTTTACCTTGCTGGAAGCTGTCGGAGATGGACCGAACGCCTTCGAGCTGATTGAGTTCCCGCTTGAGTTGCTGGGTTGCGGAGAGCAGCCGATCGAACGCCTCGTCGGACCCGTCGGCGGGTGAGAGCTGGACGTTGATCGGGTCACCGGCCGAGACGAGCGAGTCGGCGAACTTCAATGACCGCGCGCCCGGCAGCGTGCCGATCTCGTCGCGCCAGGCGCGGGTGATGTCGGACGTGGAGATGTCGCGCTTGCTGGGTTCGATGAGTTGAACGATGACCTCGCCGATCGCCGGGTTTTGCAGGCCGGCCGCGAGGTTGCCCTGGTCCATCGCGGCGGCCATCGGCGTGCCGCCGACGGTGACCTGGATGGATTTGATCAGCGGCTCCTCGCCTTCCCAGCCGACGATCGTCGGAATCTTCTCGGCGGCTTCCTCTACGCGGTCGAGCAGTTCGGCGGTGCGTTGCGCAGTCGTACCGGGCGGCATCTCCAGTGAGGCGCGGGTGAAGTCGGCGTCGACCTCGGGGAAGAACTTCCACGGCAACCACCCGCCGGCGACATAGCCCATGGTGACCATGAACACGAACGCCGCCACCGCGAGGGTGACGTACCGCCATCGGGTCGCCGTGTGGAGCGCGGCCTTGTACGGGACGTTCGTGAACCATGCGAGTCCGTCGGCGAGCTTGCCGCGGAAACGCACGAACCAAGTTTGCTTGCGAAGGTGCGGCGGCGTCGCGTCCGAGAGGTGTGCCGGCAGGATCAGCAGCGCTTCGACCAGCGAGATGACCAGCACGGCGATCACGACGACGGGAATCACGCGCAGGATCTGCCCGATGTCGCCTTCGCCGAAAAGTAGCGGGCTGAACGCGATCACCGTCGAGATGATCGTCAGTGTCACCGGCAGCGCGACCTCGCGCACGCCGAGCACCGCCGCCCGGGCTGCCGACTCGCCACGTTCGAGGTGTTCGTAAATGTTCTCCCCGACGACGATCGCGTCGTCGACCACGATGCCCAGCACGAGGATGAACGCGAACAGGGAGATCATGTTGATCGACACGTCCATGATCGGCAGAACGGCGATCGCCGCGACGAACGACATGAACAGCCCCGCGGCACACCAGAACGCGAGCTTCGGATCGAGGAACAACCCGAGGAAGATCACCACGAGGATGAGCCCCAGCCCGGCGTTCTTGAGCATCAGTGAGATGCGTTCGGTGAGGATGATCGAAAAATCGTTGTAGATCGACGCAGACACGCCGGCCGGCAGGTTGTCGGCATTCTCCTCGACGTACTTCTTCACCGTCGATGCGATGTTGAGTGCGCCTTCGTCGCCGACGCGGTAGACGCTCAGCAGTACCGCCGGGTCGCCCTTGTAGCGCACGGCGTAGTCGCTGTCCTCGAACTCGTCGCGGACAAAGGCCAGGTCGCCGACGGTGAGCACGGTGCCGTCGTCTAGTTGGCGGACGACGATTCGCTCGAAGGCGTCGCGGTCCTTGGCCTGGTTGAGCGTGCGGATCAGGACTTCGGCGTCGTCGGTCTCGACCGAGCCGGCCGGCAGGTCCAGACTTCCCCGCCGCACCGCGTCGGCGATATCGGCGAACGTCAGCCCGTGGGCGCGGAGGGTCGCCTCGTCGATCTCGATGCCGACTTCGTACGGGGGGACACCGCCGATCTCGACGCTGGAGATGATCCCGGTCGCGATGAACTCGGACTTGATCCGCTCGCCCAACTCCTTGAGCGACTTGCGCGGAACTTCGCCGTGCAACGCGACGATCAACACTTCCATCCGTTGGGTCACGTCGGAGACGACCGGCTCCTCGGTGTCCTCGGGGAACGTGTCGATGCGATCGATGGCGTTTTTCACATCGTCGCGGACCTGCGTTTCGTCAGCCCAGGTTTCCAGTTCGAGGGAGACGATACCGACGGATTCGGCGGCGGTGCCGCGGGTTTCCTTGATGCCCTCGACCTCGGCGACGGCCTCCTCTACCCGCAGCAGCACGCCTTCCTCGACCTCCTGCGGCGTCGCACCGGGGTAGGGCACTTCGACCGTGATCAGGCCCGTGTCGATCTCCGGGAACACCTCGAGCTTCGTCGAGAGCACGCTCATCATGCCGACCAAAATCAGCACGAAGAACAGAAGGTTCGCCGCGACGTGGTTACGTGCGAACCAGGAGAGCATCCCGCGGGGTAGCGGACGCTTTTGTTCGGGGTTGTTCACTGCTCACCTCCGTTGGGTTCGTCCGTGTCGGCGACGTCGACAATCATGCCATCGGTGACGACCGCGAGGTCCGTGGTGACGATGATTTCGCCATCGTCGAGGCCGCTAACGTAGGCAAGTTCGCGGGTTAGACGGACGACTTCGACGTCGATGAACCGGAGCACGTCGTCGCGAATGACGTAAAGGCGTTGCGCGGTGGCGTCGTTGTCGAAGCCGCCGGTGCGGCCGGTGGCTTGGTTGCCGCCTGCGTTGGCGACGTCGACGCGTTCGACCTGCCGGAGGGCGAGCCGGGGGATCGCCGCGACGTTGGGGATTTTCTCGCCGGTGATCATGGCCTCGACGAACATGCCCGGCACGAGCTTGCCGTCGAGTCCGGCCGGGTCGAGCGCGACCACGACGTTGACCAGCCGGGACCGCGGGTCGATCTGCCCGTCGGTGCGGACGATCGTGCCGGACCAGGTGCGGTCGATGTCACGCGCGGTCACCTCGGCCGTTGCTTGACCGACCGTGAACCACTGCAACTCCCTGGCCGGTAATGGGACGGGAACCTCCAGCGTCGAGGCTTTGTAAAGTGTCGAGAGCGTCACGCCCGGCGACATGAACTGGCCGACCTCCGCGTTCTTCTCGAGTACTCGGTAACGGTCGGTCGGTTCGCCGGGGAGTGTGATTTGCGTGCGTTCGAGGTTGAGTTGGGCCTGACGCAGCTCGGTCTTGGCCGCGGCGAGTTGGGCCTCGATCTGTTCACGTTCACTGCCGACATCCTCGAGACCGGCTTCGGCGGAAGCGAGGTTGGCTTCCGCCTCACGCATCTGCGGCACCCGCGCGACCATCGGCGGGATCTCCTTGCCGGGGTTGAGTTTTTCGTACTGGGCTTTGGCAACCTCGGCCTCGGCGCGTTGGGTTTCGAGGCGGGTCTGGGCGGCGGCGACGGCGGACTCGGCCCGCTTGCGGCTGGCGTCGAGCCGTTTGATCGTGGCCGAGAGCCGGTCGATCTCGGAGTTGGCCCGCGCGATGGCAAGTTCGGCGTCTGCCGGGTCGAGCGTGGCGATCACTTCGCCGCCGTTGAGCGTCGCGCCCTCGGCAAAGTTCGGGTGGGTGGAGATGACACGTCCGCCAACCTGGGGGACGATTTGAACCCGATCGCGGGCACGCACCGTACCGAAGCCGCGGATGGCGACGGGCAGGTTGCCGACGCGTGCCGTGACGGTGTCGACCAGCGGAGACGCGTCGAGGCCGTTGGTCGTGGCCGGCGCGGTTTTCTGGGAGAAGAGCAATATCGTCAGGCCGACGCCGGCCGCGAGAATGACGATCGCCAGAACGAACTGGACGAGCAACTTCGCCGTGTCGTTGCCCTCGATCGGCTCGTCCACCGACGGGTTGTCAGCGGCCTCGGCGGGCGTGTCGGATTCATCAGCCCCGACGGCTTCAACGAGTTCCGCGTCGATCGGTTCGGCATCGGTCGGCTCTGCCGTGGCGGTTGGTTCGGCGTTCTGCAGCATCGGCTTGTCCATCAGTTCTGGACCGATCCATACGGCCCGTGTTCAAAACGGTTCAGGTGCCACTTGGGACGAACGCGTGGCCCGGGTTTCTCATCGGCGGCGCCGTTGAGCGTCGGCTCGGGGACGTCGATCCCCCAGTCCCCGCCGAGCGCGAGGTGCAGGTCGATCCGGCTATCCCACACCGCTTCTTCCAAAGACGCGACTTGTTCCTCGGCGGTTCGTCGGCGGCCTTCGGCTTCAAAAACGTTAAGCAGTGTTTCCACGCCCCGCTCGTACCGGTCACGCGCCAAATCTTCGGCGGCCTGCGCTTCGTCGAGTGCTCGGGTCGACGCGGCCAGGGCAAGGCGATTGAACCGCTCGGCGATCAGCGCGCCTTCGACTTCCTGCAGCGCGACCAGCACCGCCCCTGCGTACTGGGCCGCGGCCCGTTCGGCTTGGGCACGGGCGACGGTGACCTGTCCCTGCTGCACGCCGCCGTCGAAGATCAGTTGGTCCAGTCCCGCGAAACCGGCGTACACCTGCGAGAGGTCGCTGAGCAGTTCGTTGAGCGTGGAACTGGTCAGCCCGGCCGATCCGGAGAGTGTCACGTCGGGGTAAAGGTCGGCGATTTCCGCACCGATGTCGGCCTGCTCGGCCATCGCGCGGAACTGGCTCGCGGCGAGGTCGGGACGGCGGTCGAGCAAGTGGGCCGGCAGCCCCGTCGGCGGCGGCTCCAGTGGCGGCAATGTCGAGAGCGTGGACAGTTTCGGGCCTGTGCCGGGCCGTACGCCGAGCAGCACGTCCAATGCCAACTCGGCCTGGGTCAGTTGTTGTTGCAGCGGCGGCAGTTCGGCTTCAGCGGCGGCAAGGTTCTGGCGGGCCAGGCGCACGTCGAGGGCCGAGCTGGTTTCCGTGCCGGCTTCGTACAGGTCTTCGACCAGCGTGAGGGTTCGGCCGAGTGCTTCTATGTTGGCCTCGGACAGTTCGACGAGTCGCGAGAGGGTCGCGACGGTCACACGTGCCCGGATGACCTGGGCGACGATCGAGTGCATCGCCGCGATCCGGTCGGCCTCGACGGCGAGTACCAGCGTGGCCGCCGACTGCTCTTGCCGCCGAAGCCGGCCAAACAGATCGGCCTGCCAGGCGACGTCGAAGCCGAGGTCGAACGTCGTGGTGAAGAACGCCTCGCGCCCGGTCGGGAAGTTGACCGACCCTTTCGATCGGCTGTAGTCGAAGCCGAGGTTGACCACCGGGAGCCGTGCACCGGTCGCCTGGGCGAGGATGCCCTGAGCTTCGAGCACGCTGGCTGCGGCGGCGCGGAGGTCGGTGTTGTTCTCGAGGGCGATGAGCACGAGCTCTTCGGTGACCGGGTCGCTGAACTCGCGCCACCACCCGGCCAACTCCGCCGGCTCGGTCGAGCCGTCGCCATAGATGAACTGATCGCTCGGCTCCAGCACCGTGTCCGGCCGACGCGGATCGGGGCCGACCACGCACCCGGCGGTGAAGGCGAAAGAGAGGATGAGGATGCGTGTAAACAATCGTTTAAATGTAGGCGCGTCGACCATCGAAGTTGCGGCAGAAATTTTCCATGGTAACCGCCGATGGCCGGTCGGGTCACCTTGTCGGACGGCCGATGTCATCGCCGGCCCGACGCTTCCCGCTATCATCCGCCCCTCATGGGTAAGCCGACCGGATTCAAGGAGATTCCCCGTCAGACCCGCCGGCGTCGGCCGGTGGAGCTTCGTGTGCTCGACTGGGACGAAATCTACGTCCCCATGGAACCCGGCGAGTTGCGCCAGCAGGGGGCCCGCTGCATGGACTGCGGCGTGCCGTTCTGCAACGACGGCTGCCCGCTGGGCAACCAGATCCCCGACTGGAACGACCTGATCTACCGCGACCGGTGGTACGAAGCGCTGCAGGCTTTGGAGCGGACCAACAACTTCCCCGAGTTCACCGGTCGCATTTGCCCGGCGCCGTGTGAGGAAGCCTGCGTGCTTTCGATCAACGACCAGCCGGTCACGATCAAGACGATCGAGCAGGCGATTGCGGATAAGGGCTGGGCCGAGGGGTGGATCAAGCCGCAGCCGCCGGAGAAGCGGACGGGCAAGAAGATCGCAGTCGTCGGCTCAGGTCCGGCCGGTCTCGCCGCCGCCCAACAGCTCAACCGCGCCGGCCACAACGTCGTCGTCTTCGAGCGCGACGACCGCCCCGGCGGCCTGCTCGTCTACGGCATCCCCGACTTCAAGATGGACAAGTCCACCGTCGCTCGGCGGTGCAAGCTGTTGGAAGACGAGGGCATCGAAATCCGCTGCGGCGTCAACGTCGGCGTCGATGTCACCACTGAGCAACTCCGCCACGACTTCGACGCGATCCTCCTCTGCACCGGCGCGACCAAGGCCCGCGACGCCGACACCCCCGGTCGCGATCTCACCGGCATCCACTACGCGATGACGTATCTTCCGCAGCAGACCAAGCTCAACCACGGCGACCAGATTTTTGCCGAGCAGGCCATCGACGCGAAGGACAAGCACGTCATCATCATCGGCGGCGGTGACACCGCCGCCGACTGCCTCGGCACCGCCCTGCGTCAGGGGGCTGCGAGCATCAAGCAGTTCGACATCAACGCGATGCCGCCCAGTGAGCGGAGCCCGGAGAAGACTTGGCCGCAGTGGCCGATGGTCCTGCGTACCAGTGCCGCCCATGAAGAGGGCGAGCAGAAGTACGCCGACCTGCGGAACTACGCGATCCTCACCAAGGAGTTCATCGGCGACGACGCCGGCCACGTCCGCCAACTCCGCGCAGTGAAGATCGAGAGCTACAAGGACGAAACCGGAAAGCGTCACATCACCGAGCTCGAAGGCAGCGAGATGGACCTGCCGTGCGACCTGTGCCTGCTCGCCATCGGCTTCAGCGGCCCGGAAACCTACGGCCCGATCGAGGACCTGAACCTCAACCTCACCAAACGCGACGCGATCAAGGTCGGCGAAGACTACATGACCAACGTCGAAGGCGTTTTCGCGGCAGGCGACAGTCGCCGCGGCCAAAGCCTGGTTGTCTGGGCCATCAGCGAAGGTCGCCAGGCGGCGCGTTGCATCGACAAGTACCTGATGGGCTACAGCGACCTGCCGGAACTGCCGGTGGAGCTTTGACCCGCGGGCCGTTGGCTCCCGGCTACTGGGGCAACTTCCCTCCGGCAGCCGGACCCGAGGGCAGATCTCCCTATGTCTGTCTAAGCAACCTGCCCCAATAGTCGGGAGCCAACGGCTTGCGGGGTGTGATACACTTCAAGCGTGGCGATTGAGCTTCTTCCATTCTCATTCGACAGGGCGGTGCGTGCCGTGGAAAAGGTCAAACAGCGGTTGTATCGGGCGACGGCGGCGTTGGAGTCGGCGAGGGTGCCGTATGCGGTGGTGGGCGGCAACGCCGTGGCGGCGTGGGTGGCGCGGGTCGATGAGGCGGCGGTCCGCAACACGCGTGATGTGGACATTCTGCTTCGACGTGACGACCTGCCTTTGGCGATCACGGCGATGGAATCTGCGGGTTTCGTCCACCGTCGAGCGGCGGGTGTCGATGTGTTTCTCGATGGCCCCGATGCCAAAGCACGCGATGGCGTTTATGTGGTCTTCGCCTGCGAGTTAGTGCGTGAAGGCGAGCTAGCCACCACACCGGACGTCGACGAGTCGGAGTTCGCAGACACCTACCGTGTGATCTCGCTACACGCCCTCGTCACGATCAAGCTCACGGCATTCCGTCGCAAGGACCAAGTTCATCTAATCGACATGATCGACGTCGGCCTGCTCGATGACACTTGGCCCGCAAGGTTGCCGCCGGTGCTTGGGGAGCGGTTGCAACAGTTGCTCGACGATCCGGACGGCTAATCCCTATCGGACCTGACCAAAACCTTTCACTTTCCGACCGCCTCGGATTCCCCGTGGCATGGTTCTCCCAACCACGGCGGCATGCGGGTTCGTCCCTCGCTCTTGTCGCCGTCGGCCGACTTCGCCAGAGGTTGGCCGTCGGGAGAAACCAACATGCTTACCAACACCAAGATCGTTTCCAGCGCCCTCGTTCTCGTTACTGCTTCGTTCGGCACCGTTGCCACCGCACAGGCTGGCGTGGACTCCGTGCCCTTCGACAATCCCAACGGCCTCGCCGACACCTACGCGTTCACCGACGGCAGCAGCTCGACCGGTCTCTTCAACGACCCGATCGTCAGCGGCGACGCACTGCTGTTCACGCCCGATAACTTCATCGCCCTGTCGGACGAGAGCTCCGATTCGATCACCGAGACCGTTTGCCTCACGCTCACGGCCAACGAGGGTTTGCAGTTTTCCGATCTGACCTTTGCCATGGCCGGCGACTTCGCGATCCTCGGCGAGTCGGTCGCGACCGCCGGTGCCGTGTTGACCGTCGAGAACCTCGACACGAACGTGACGCTCTCCACGGACCCTGATTCGGACGTCTTCTTCAACGGCGACGGGCTGTTCGAACTCGGCGATAGCATCGAGTTGCCCGACGGCTGGTCGAACGTGCTGGTCAAGATCACCGGCGACCTGTTCGCCGAGAGCGATGGTCAGGGCAGTGCGGCGATCCAGTTCAAGAGCGTCGGCCTGAACGCGGGCACCGAGGCGATCGTGCCGATCCCGGCCGCGGCGTTCGCAGCTCCGCTGTTGCTGATCGGCGGCCTCAAAGCCCGCAAGCGTTTCGCGAAGAAGCGTTAAACGAACCCCTTCTCACCCACCCAGCGGCCGCGACCGGGACTTCCCGGCGCGGCCGCGGGCATGCGCCG
>JBCDCH010000003.1 GCA_039182125.1 Planctomycetota bacterium | reverse complement strand
CCGGTAGCGTTCCGCACGACGCGGCCGGGGGTTGGCTCCATCCGTGCGGCGGTTCGAGCGGTCGGCCCAAGGCCGTGACCGCGGAGGACGACATCCCATGGCAACGAAAAAGACCGCAAAGAAAGCCGTGAAGAAAACCACGGCCAAGAAGACCGTCAAAAAGGCCGCCCCCAAGAAGGCCGTCAAGAAAGTCGCTCCCAAGCGCGACCCCAAGAAGCCGCTGACCAAGAGCCAACTCGCCAACGAGATGGCCGCCCGGCTCGATCTGCCACGCAAGCAGGTTATGGAAATCTTCGACCACCTCGGCAGCCTCGCCTATGCCGAGACCAAGAAGGCCGGCTCCTTCCTGCTCCCGGGCATCGGCAAGCTCGTCCTGCAAGCCCGCAAGGCACGCATGGGCCGCAACCCGCAGACCGGCGAGTCGATCAAGATTCCGGCCAAGAAGGTCGTCAAGTTCCGCGTCGCCAAGGCCGCCAAGGACGAAATCCTCCCGGCCAAGAAGTAAAAGCCCCGCCCAGCGACAACCAAGACCGCCGACTTCCGATCACCGGACGTCGGCGTTTTTTCGTTCTCGCGAGCCGTGTGTGTGTATCAGCGGAAGTCGCGTGGGTTGTCGCGCATGCCGGTGAACGTGAACCAACCCGCGATCGCGAGGACGGCAACGACCAAGCCTGGCACGCCCGCAAACAACAAGGGGCTGGCGACGACAAGCACGAGCAACCAACCCGCCCAAGGCGGCCGCTGCCACGACTGGGGCGGCTCGCTCATCTCGGCCTCGGTCAGCAACGCGTGTTGAGCCGGGGACGATTTGAGCACCCCGCGTGCGGCCGATACTTCGTCGGCGGGCACGTGCAACAGCGACGCCCCGCGATGTGGCCCCTCGGTCACATCGCCCACACCCACGCGAAAGCCGTGCGTCTCCAGCACCGACGCGGCAAGCGAACTCTCGTGGCCACTCTCGAAGCGGGCAATCGGCGTCCACTCGACATCTTCGTCGGTGGCGTAGCGCTCGGTGCCGATGTCCGCGAGAATGGCCTTGGCCGTCTCGGCCAACGGGCTCGGGACCTGCAACAACGCCCCGCCGCCGAGCACGCCGAAGAGCTGCAAGTTGGCGGTGTTTTCCTGAAGGATCACGCAGTCGATTTCTTCGGACTGGAGCTTGAGCTTGGCGAGGTGGGCCTCGAAGCTCGAACGGTACCGGCCGACGGTGACCCACGGCCCGTCACCGTTGTCGCCGTCACCATCACCACCTCCCCCCGTCACCGGCGGTTCCGGCGGAGGCGCGTCCGTTGGCACGGGTGGATCCATGACGGCCGGCATAATCACATTCTACCGAGCTCGGGCATCGCGCGGGAGTCACGAAGTTTCAAACGCAACGTGCCGGGAACCCGCACGAGGCTCCCGGCACGTTGGTGGATGAAGGTTGGGGGCAACGCCAGTCATTTCCCGGACTTCTTGGAGTAGTCGTAGAAGGTCTTGATGTTGCGGGCGTAGTAACCGCCGGACTGAGCACGAACGCCGTTGAGCACGACGCCGATGTGCTCGGCCCGGAGCTGACGCAGGTGATCGCGGAGGCGTTGGAGGACACCGCGGCTGTTCTCCTTGGCACGCACCACGGTGATGACGCCATCGACACGGGCGGCCATAGCGGCCGACTCGCTCACGAGCATCACCGGGCCCGCGTCGAAGATGACCTGGTCGAAATCTTCGAGGGCACGATCGACGAACTCGATGAAGTGATGGCTCTCAACGAGCTCGTTGGTGTTCATCGCCTCGCCGGCAGGGAGCACGCTCAGGCCGTTGACGTCGGTCGCGCCGACGAGGTTGGGCAGTTGGCCCGGCGTCTGCAACGCGGCGGCGAAGCCGGGCGTGTCGATGCCATAAAGCCCGCCGATTTCCGGGCGACGGAAGTTGGCGTCGACCAAGAGAACTCGCCGGCCGGCCAATGCGAGACTGGTCGCCAAGTTGGTTGCCACCGAAGTCTTGCCGTCCTCGGGGCCACAACTGGTGACCATGACTGTGCGGGTCGTCTCGAGCGGCGCGGCGTAGTTGAACCGGCTGCGAAGCTGACGGAAACCTTCGGCAATGATCCCACCGGGTGACTGCTCGATGGCACGGCTGACCGGACCAGTGCCAGCCTGCGGGTCGTCGTCCTCGTGTGGGATCATGCCCAGCAACGAGAGTTGGCCGACGCGGGAGATGTCACGCGGGCTGCGGACCGAGGTGTCGGTCAGCTCACGCAGGAATGCGAGTCCGAGCGACAGCCCGAGACCCAACACACCGGCCGCCCCCATGACAACCGTGCGATTCGGGAACGACGGCATGTCAGGCGTTTGCACCGTGTTGGCGATGGCAACACTACCGCCGCGGTTGATGGTGGTACGCAGGGCCGACACGTAGCTCTGAATGCTGTCGCGCTGCTCGACCTTTCGGTCACGTTGCTCGGTCGCGACAGCGAGTTCGGTACGCCGCTGCGTCAACGACGCGATCCGCTCTTCGAGAATCTCGATCTCTTCATCAATGCCATCCACGATTGCCTGGGCGGAGTTGGTGGCGTTGCCGTAGACGGTGATCAACTGGTCGCGAACCCGACTGCGGACGATCGCGGCCTTGTCTTCCATCCGTGCACTGAACTCGCGTAGCTGTAGCTCGGTGTCCCTCACGACCTGGTTGCCACTACCGAACCTCTCGCGGAGCTGCTCAAGTTGAATCTCGAGTCCGGTCACCGTCTGGCGCAGGTTCTGCACCTCGGGATCCATCTCGACGGCCTGCTGTACCTCCGTCGGCTCGAGGCCGCGGCTGATCTGGCTGTTGAACGCTGACGACGCCTGCTTGGCCGCTTCAAGGTCGGCAATGGCGGTGGAACGCTGACGCTGGAGGTCCTGCAAGGCCTGTTGGGCCAGCAGCGACTGGGCATCGACATTGCCTTCGCTACCCGTGCCGCGGCTCAGCGAGGAAATGCGTGCTTCGATCTGGCCGATCTCGGCCGAAAGCGAGCTGATCTGCTGGTTGTAGTCGGCGATCAGGTTGCGGACGTTGTTGCTGTTGTTGTTGCTCTGGCGATCGACGTGCGTGCTGATCAGGGCATTAGTCAGGATGCGAGCGTCATCAGGACTCGGCGCACTAACGGCAACGCGGACCAGTTCCGACTCGGGAATCGCGTTGATCGAGATACGGTCCTCGAAATCGGCCTTGGCCGCGGCAGCGTTGAACCGCGTACCAGTGACGAAGTTCTGATACCAGGCCGTGTCCTGCACGTTGTAAGTCGTGTCGGAAAGAACCGCGCTCCAAAGGTCGTCGGACTTGAGCAGCGCCGCCTCGGTGGCCTGCTTGATCTCGATGTTGATCCGGCCCGAACTGGTTTCGAGCACCCGACCGGTGACCGGGTCGACGGCTGTTGCGTTGTTGATCCGCAACAGGCCGATTGCTTGGAACTCCTTGTGGTTCTGATTGAGGTAGTAGAACACGCCATAGCCGGCGGCGAGGAACAAGCCGGTGATGAGGATGATCCAAATCAGGTTCTGCCGCAGGACGCGGAAGACGTCGGCCGGGGTCAGCCCGCCGGGCGCGGACCCAGGAACGGCCGGACCGGCCAACGGGGCCAGCGGCATCGGATGGCCGTTACTGGCTCCGACGCCGTTGGTCGGACGTGGAAAACGACTCTGGGTTTGCGGCAACGTGGTCATGGCAAGTCTCCGGCTCCTCGATCGCGAACGGGTACGTCTTTCGGACGCAGCGGGAAGTGGGGTGGTGGTGTTCGGGTGGGGCTAAGTGTGCAGCGCGGTCCCGTGACGGACAACCGCGTCTGGCGCGAAAATCGTGTTCGGGACAGTGAAACATACCTCATAGTCAACGCCGCTGCCGGGAATTCCTTTCACCCGACTATCCGATCCAGCCGGCCCAGAGCGGATAAGCGTGCGTCAGTTGGTCGGCACTTGGTTGTTGGCCCATTGGATCAATTGGGCTCGGACTTCGTCGGTCACGTTCTCGCCCTGCTGCAACGGCTGATTCAGCAGCTTCGCACCCAGGCCGGCCACCTCACGCATCAGCTCCATCTCGCCATTGCGGCGATATGCCTCGGCGAGGTGGTAGTAGCCCTGCACGAACTCGTTCGTGTTGACCGCCTTGAGCAGCATCGGAATGCCGGCTTCGAGTTGTCCGTCTTGAACCAATGCCCAGCCGTGCGTGTCGTAAACGAAAGCCAGATTTCGCGGCGCGATGGGCGTGTTGCCGGTCGCCATGACACGGTCGATCAGCTCAACAGCCCGTCCGCTCAACTCGACCGCCCGATCAATATTGTCATCACCGCCGATGAGCGTCAGGCAGTATGCGAGGTTGTTCAAGGCACTGAAATCGTTGGCGTCGCGCTCGACGAGTTGCTCGAGGTACGGCCGGGCTTCGTCCGGGCGGGCGGGATCGACCTCGAGCAGCGCGCTGCCGAGGCTGCTGATCGCCAGCCAGCGCATCGGATCGACGGCATCCATTTCTTCCAACGCCGAGCGGGCTTCGGCGATCGCTTGCTCGGCGTTGCCGGCACGGAACTTGTAGACCGCCGACAGCACACGCCAACGCGGGGCCACCTCGGTCCGGTCGCCGATCAGTTCAACGGCATAGTCGGGACCGATGATCTTCGCGGCAGCTTCGGTGATCGCACGGGCGGCGGCAAAGTTGCTGTCAGCCACGGCCCCGAACGTCATCGCCAACTCCCGGCGAGCTTCGCTGCTGCGTCCTTCGGCGACGAGCGCCTCGGCACGCACGGGACGGATCCACCACGTCTGAGCCGTATCGCCGTTGGCCAATTCGGTTGATTCGGTGAGCACGAGCCGCGGCTTGCCATTGCCGAGCAGAAGTTCGAGATAACCCAGCACGATCTGCGGATTGTTGTTCGACGCGGCTACTGCCCGCTTGAACAGTTCCTCGGCAAGTCGGTTCTCGCCGAGCAACGAACGCAAACGCGCTTCCTCACGCAGCAACACCACGTTGTTCTCGAGCCCGGGTTCGTTCCGGCCGTCGGCCAACACGTTGGCCGCGAGATCCGGCCGACGTGTGTCGAACTCGGCGTTCTTGATGTTGCCGGTCCGGTACAGGCCGGCCAATTGAAGTCGCAGCGGAACGTTGGTCGGGGCGACCTGCAGGGCGCTGATCAGCTCGTTGATCGCGTCACCGTGGGCACCGGTGTTGTGCATGGCGTTCGCGAGGTAAGACCGAGCCTGAATGTTGCCGGGCCGCACGTCACGCACGTCCGACAGATCGGCCACCGCCGCGGCGTAGTCACGCTGCCCTTCGGGCACGCTCATGTACCAGATCCCTCGGACGAACTTCACTGCGGCATTGCCGCCGTTGGTCACGTCGACCGCGCGATCGATGTACTGCTTGGCGGTCTCAAAGTCACGCCGCTTGAGTTCGGTGAACGCCGCGAGGGTCAGCACCTCGACATCGTTCGGCTTGGTCTGGAGGAGTATCTCGACGGCGGCGGCGGCTTCATCGAGCCGGCCAAGGTTGGCCATCTTCTCGAGCCGCACTTCCTGCAGTGCCGTGTCCTCGACATTGAGCACTGCGATGGCCCGATCGTGCTCGCCCATCTGCGTGAGATAGTCGCTAAGCCGACGACGCATGTCCGCCCGAACCTCGCCGGCTTCCGACTCGAAACGGTCGATCTCCCGTGCGAGGAACTCGACGGCGCGGGGCTTGCCGTTGTTGTTCTCATCCCCGACTTCGAACAGGAACTGCGCCTGCAAGCCGACGAGGAACGGTGAGTCTTTGAGATCGGCAACGGCCGATGCCTTCTCAATCGCGGCCAGTCCGCCCTGAAGATCTTTGTTCGCGCGGTGCGTGTCGACGGCCAACTGGATCACGCGCAGAATCTGCCGCGTCTCCGGAGCGTTGGTGATAATGCCCTCGAGGAGGCTCGCCGCTTCGGTGAAGGACTCCCGGGCGACACGTTCGCTGTTGCGTACGTCATCGAGGATCGCGCGCTCGCCCTGCTGCCGCAGCGCGAGGGCAAGTTGCAACTGGTTTTCGACATCGTCGGGGTCGTTGTTGTAAACGCGACGGCGGGCATCGACGGCAATCTTGGGATCACCGAACGCCATCTCCCACAGAAGCTCACGCTCCTGGAAGGTTTCATCCCGCGGGAACAGGGCGCGGGCTTCGTCAATGTAGAAGCGGGCCTGCCGTTCGTTCTGACCTCGGAGGTTGATGCGGATGAGTCCGTCGAGTGCTTCGCTGTTGCTCGGTTGGAGTTCACGCACCCGTTCGTAAGCGGTCAACGCACCGGCGTTGTCGCCGACCTGTTCGAGGAGCTTGGCGAGAACAAGTGCCGCGTTGGCGCTCTCTGGAAGATCGCGAACCAACGCCCGCGATTCACTTAACGCTTGATCGACAACGGCCTGCCGTTCGGTCGCCTCAATGGCGCGTGACGTCGATTGGGCCATCAACCACTCGATGCGGTAACTCGCGCCGTCGAGCCCGTCGTTGGCGCTTGCGGCCAGACGCTGCAAGTACGGCTCGGCGGCATCGAATTCGCCCTTCTCGAGAAGACGGCGAAACTTCAGACGGGTTGCCCGATCGTTGTCCTCGGGTTGGAGCCTCTCGGCCTCTTCGAGGGCGAGATCGGCACCCTCCATGTCGCCGCGAAGGCGAGCCACCTGGTACTCGTAAAGCTTCTTCTGGTACTCGGTCGCATTGGCGTCGACGTACTCTTCGATGCTGCCGGCTTTGAGGCGTTTGAGCAGAGCTTCAGCCCGTGATTTGTCGATGCCTTCGACCGGGTCTTCGAGCGAACGCTCAAGCACGGCGATCGCTTCGTCGGTCTTACCGGCACGCACCAAGCCGATCGCATGGGCCGACGCGACCGAGGGGTTGTTCGGTTGAACCTCGACAAGCTTCGCGAGAAGCCGGCCCGCCTCGTCGAGCATGTTGAGTTGTATCGCCGCCTGACGTTTGCGTGCGATCTGTGATGCCGTCTGTTCGGGAAGCGCGTCGTATTGACCGCGGGCTTCGTCGCCGAGCGCGAGGACGGCGAGCTGCTGGTAAGACTCGTTGTCAGGATCGGCTTCGAGCAATGCTTCGACCTGCTCCTGAGCGGCATCGAACCGAC
Source organism: Planctomycetota bacterium (assembly GCA_039182125.1). Taxonomy (NCBI): domain Bacteria; kingdom Pseudomonadati; phylum Planctomycetota; species Planctomycetota bacterium. Next base: position 109,946 of record JBCDCH010000003.1, on the reverse strand, counting down.
GTTCGCTGATGTGCATCCGCGCCAACGACAACCGGGCCGGGGCAAAGCCCGGATTGAACTGCAGGATCTGCTCGAGGTACTGACGGGCCGGGCCCGTCTGACGCAGTGCAAGGTTCGCCTGGGCCAGTTCATACCAAAGGCGGAGCTTGCGAAGCCGATCAGCGGGACGGACCAGAGTGTCGGCCCGCTTGAGCGTGGCGATGCCGCGAGCGTAATCGCCCTGGGCGATCTGGTACATGCCGTTGAGTTGCAGAAGGTCTGGACTGCTATCGACCGGCACGTCGGTCAGGCGACGCCAACGCTCCTCGTAAGCGTCGATCAACGGCTGAATCTCGGCAAGTCGCGTGGCTCGCTCGTCGGCGTTCTCAGGCTCGACTCTCTTGAGCGCTTCGAGGCGGTAGAGGGCACGCAGGCGAATCGTCTGGGCTTGGTGATTGCGGACGGCCAGCCCATCCTGACCGGGAAGGACCGGACCCTCGGGCAGTTCACCTTCGAGCACTTCGACGGCCTCATCCGAGCGTTGGCGATCGTTGAGAAACTCCGCGAGCAGCTGTCGCGGACGCTCGTCCCAGGGACGCACTTCACGCAACTGCCGGAACAGCGCTTCGGACTTCTCATCGCCCTCACCGGCCATGAACCGGGAGAACGTCGGCGCGATCGTCATCAACTGCTCACCGTCGGCAGCCTCGGCGGCCAGTTCGGCGGCCTTGGTGATGGCCGCACGCTGACGCTCACGCCAGGTATCAACGACGTCGACTTGCTGGTCGATGCCGGCGATCTGCATGGCCGACATGGCGGCGGTGGACGCGTGGTACCAACGCATCGCGTCGTCGCCGGCAACCTCTTCAAGGCCGCTCACGAGGCGATTGATCTCCTCGACCGCCTCGGTCGGCGCGTTGGGGAGAACGCTGCGATCCCGAGAAGCATCGAAGGCCGCCAGTTGCGACAGCCATTGCACCGACATCCCGTCGAGCGCGTAGTCGGCCGCGATCAGCTCCTGCATGTACAACCTGGCCTGATCGAGATCGTCGGGGCTGATGTCCTCGGGCGAGCCGATGTACTCACGCACGGTCGAGAGCACGAACAGTTTCTTGGCGGCGACGTTGTCCGGTTCGAGCGCGAGGAGATCGGTGGCCCGCTCACGCGGATTGCCGAGGATGCCGTCCTGGCGTATCCCGTATTCGACCATCGTGGTGAGCGTGTCGACGACCCGGTAGTGCGCCGGCAGGTAACCGGGATCGACTTCGAGGGCATTGCGATAGAAGCCGCGAGCGGCGGCAAAGTCCTCGGGGTCGCGGTCGCGGCCGGCCATCTGGTTGCGCGTGTCGGCAACCTTGACGATGATCTCGGGATCGTCCTTGATCTTGCTGGTGATTCGACGGTACTGAATCAGCGCTTCTTCGTAGTCGCCGGCCTCGTACGCCGCATCACCCGCGGCCATCGCTTCACCCACATCCACGGATTGCGTGGCCCAGTAAGCAACCGCACCACCGCCGACGATGACGATGAAGCCGACAACGACGGCGGTCAGGATGGACTTGTTGACGCGTTTCTTGGCCATGATGATGGAGCGATGCGTGGGGGTCGAACTGCGAAAGGAATTAGTCGGCGGCGGCGATCGTGTCAGCCGTCGGCTTTGATTCGTCGGGCTTGATTTCGTCGGTCGGCTTCTCGTTGACGATGCGATCCCAATCGGGAAGCACTTCTTCGAGGCTGGGCATGGCGTGCTGGAGGAAGTTCTCCATCGCTGCCTCGGCCGCGACCGAATCGGGGCTGATGCACAGAAGTTCGATCTTGCAGAAATAGGCGTGCGTGTCGGTGAGGCTCATCAGCTTGGCCCGTACGCCGGTGATCGGGTCATGCTCGTACTCGCCGTTGACCTGAAAGAAGTAGGCGACGTTGTAAGCCGGACCGTCTTTCGTGATGGCCTCGTCGCGGAACTCGACGAAACGCAGCTTGGTCGGCGCGAAGCCGTCGTCGGTCGGCAGCACGTTCCACTCGGCGGTCCGCGGGTTCACCGGGGCGAACCCGCCGGCCACCATGCAGCGGTCGGGGACGTGCGGCACGGTGTCGACCGAGCCGGTGTAGTAAGCCATGTGCAGCTTCACCGCTGCTTCGGGCTTGTCACGGACGACCCGGTTGACGATCGGGGCGAGTTGGTCGGACGTCAGCTCGGCGATATTGTCGGGGATCAGATCGCCGGCGATCTCACGGTTCAGATAGAAGCGGGTCAGGTACTCATCGGTGCCCATCGCCTCCTCGATGTCCGCCCCCATCGGCACGTCGACCGACGCCAAGACCCAGGGCCCGAACTCGCGCGGCACCGCCAACTGCAGCGGCCTCTCCAACGACACGGGCTCTTTCTTGAAGTGCAGTTCCAGCGCCTGCACCACGGCCGTCAGCGATAGTGCCGAGACCAGCAGGATCGAGGCGACGACAATAAACGACGGCCTGAACAGGCCTGACTTCGCGTGATTGGGATTGGGGTCACTCATGGCATTTTCTTTCCACTACGCCGTGGCGGGCTTGGTCGTCTGCGCGGGCTCATCGGGCGACTCTTCGTCGTCGGCTTCTTCGATGATGAGGCGGTCGGTGAGCCACGCCACGCCGAGGATCATGAAGAACGCCGGCACCAACAACACGAGTCCCACGAACGAATGGGCAAACCCGGTCGCGTAGTCCCGGCTGACGTAGTGATACAACACACCCATGCCGCTGACCCGCAGCATGTTGCAGAAGATCGCGATCGGGATCGCGCTGAGCGTGATGATCCACTTCTGCCAGAGCGGGCGGTCCGAGAGGAAGCCGACGGCCGCGCCGACCGTGATGAATGTCATCAGCGAGCGCATCCCAGCACAAGCTTCGGCGACGTTGAGCGGCTCGATCTGGCCGTTGTCCATCGGGATGTTGATCACCGTGCCCTCCACGACCGCGGCGACACCGGTGAGGTTCAGCACCACGACCGCCGCGTTGGCCGCCAGGAACTGCAACGGCGTCGCGATCTGGCTATAGACGATTGGCGGCCAGGGGATTGCGCAGATCAGGAACGCGATCGGGAACAGGCAGTATTTCGTGACGGCCCAACCGGTGAGTGTGAGGACGACACCGAAGAGCGCGAGGATCATCGCGATGTCCCAGATGTAGTCGTTCTGGATTCGCCAAATGGCAAGAGCCGAGAGCACCAGCCCGCCGATGAGCGAGGCCAGCCCCCAATCAAGCATCAACACCAGAACACCGAAACCGGCGAGGCCAAGACCCGCGGTCTCCGCGATGTTACCGACGTTGAACAAGCCCACCTGCATGTCGCCAAGAAGCACCGGGCCCAGCAGCCAACCGACGAGGCCCAGCGCGATGACGACCCCGCCGCCGATGAACCGGCTTTTAGTGAAGTCGAGCCCGAGCAGCGGTTTGACCGGTGCGACGAGGAGGTCCTCGCGGCGCATGAACAGGTAGTAAAGGCCGATGATCGGAACGGCGACCGAGTGGCTCCAGTTGGGCGAACCGATCATCGGTGCGGTCTTGAGCCAGAGCCGGGTGAGATTGGGGTAGAACACCGCCGCGAAGAGCGCGAGGATGATTCCGATCTGCACCCACGTGGTGACCGACAGGCCCAACGGGCCGGCGTTATCGGCCGATGTGGGCTTGGCGGTGATCGGTTTGGATGTGCTCAGACTTGTCACGAAAAAGCCCCTCCGAAGTGATTTCCCAACGGCGGCATGTGGGTAAGGCCCGGCATCTTCTAACAGGTTCGGGCAACGACGGTTCCGACTTGACCTGACCGAGCGTCAGACCTCGTCAACGTACATTCTAAGCAGTCTCTACGCCCGGCAAGCTGCGGAGTTTGGAGTTTCGCGCCGGATTAGCGCCACGACACGGCACTTTGACACGACGCCTTTAAACGCCAACACCCCGGACAGGCTCGACCGCGCCTGTCCGGGGCGAGGGGCTTTCCTGACAACCCGATTAGCTGCTGAAATCGGGATCGTCGAACGGGTCGGGAGCAGCGTAGTTGCGGTCGTAGAGGAAGCCGAAACCGTAGGTGATACGGAAGGCGTTCCGAAGGGCCGCGACGAACGGTGCCCCGGCGTTGGTGCCGACGCGGATCTCGTCATTGGGCATCAGGTAGATGTCCGGCTCGGTGCCCGCGAAAATCTTCGACAGATCAATACGGGCGTGGACCTTGTAGTCGCCGGTCGGCGTCGAGACGTAACGAACCAGCATGGTGCGTCGCGGGATCGCGACGGGGTCCAGCATGCCGGCCGCGATGGTGGCCTGCGTAATCGTGAGCTTCTGGCCGGAGAACTGGTACACGCCGACACGGGCGAAGTGACCGCCCATGTAGTAGAAGCCCAGGCTCCGCGGCGGTGCGACATACACGAAGTCGCCCGGCTGGATCGCCACGTTGTATTTCATCTGACCACGCAGAAGTAGGTTCACCGGAACCTTGATGACTTCCACGTCGTCCGGCTCCTCAGGCACGTTGAACTCGATGACCGGTTGGGTCGACGGGAGTTCGGCGAGCGGCTCCAACGCCATCGGCATGGTGGCCGGTGCCGTCGTGGTCGCGGGGCCATCGGTCAGCGTGCCCGGCTCGACCAACGCCTCGCCGGCTTCGCCTCCCATGGCCGCATCAAGCTCGACTTCCTTGCCGTCCACGATGATGACACGTCCCTCGGTCGCACCAGCACCGGGGGTGCCGGACGCATCCTCGGACGGGACGAACTCGACCGCGTCATCGGCGTCCTGAAAGCTGACTAACTCGGCCCCATTCCAGCCGGCGTCTGCGCCGGGGTTCAGGTCGTCGAAGCCCTCTTCGTTCGGCTGGATCGGACTATCGGAGTCGTCACCGACCTCGGCATCCTCAGCAATGTTGCGGATGATGTAGACATATTCCACGCCGCTGGCCGCGTTGACGCCGCCAGCCTGGAGCATCGCGTCCAACAGGCGGAAGTTCTTACGGAGGATCGGGTACTCGCTGGGCTGGGGGACCGAGCCGTAAATCTGGAATGTGCGATTACGAGCTTCGAGCACTACCAGCGAAACCTGGGCGTTGTTGAGAAGCTCTTCGTCTTCGTACGCATCACGAATCGCCTGGACCGCTTGGGCTTCAGTGAGGTCTTCGACGTTGATGGGGCGTTCGAGCAGCGGCAGCGAGATGTTGCCACTGGCAGTGACCCGGCGAACCTCCGGCACGCTGGTCCCCGGAGCGAGCAGGTCGGCGACCGACACCTGCAAGGCGTCGTTGGGACCGATGCGGTAGTCCTCGTTGGCCGTCTCCAGATCCTCGGGACGGACCGACCGGGCCTGCGTGAAGTAGGCGTTGTTGTCGGTCATGCCGAAATCGAGGTCGTCGATGATCGGCACCACCAACGGCTGGGCGATGGTGTGTCGCTTGCTGGCTTCGACAAGCTCGCTGGGGTCGATGAAGCTCTTGGTTTCGCAGCCGATGGCCGTGAAGGCAAAGGCAGCCGCGGCGATAAGCCCGGTGCGGCGGAGCAGGGCGTGTTGGACAGGTCGGTCTGACATGGCGTTGGGTGGGCGTTGAATACCCGGGATGGGCGATCGCTTGTGAAAATGGCGAGGTTGGGTGACTTCAAGATGCCGACAGCTCGGCTGTGTCGGGGCCGGTCGTGCGCAACGGTTCCGATCACGCACCGACGACCGGTACGAAAGCATGACGCCCAAATGGCCTACATGCAAGGCGCACCATCTGGGACATCGGCGGTTTACGGGAGCCGCTGAACCGGTCGCGTTCACCGGTCAGCCTCACCGGTTGCGACATCTTGACCAAGCCGCCCGGCAACGGCTTCGGAGACCGCCGTTGAGTGACGCCGCCGCCGACTCTATGATTTCGCATTGTCATGCGGACGTACCGCCGCTGACGCTTCATTTCGCCGAGGTTTCTGCCGTGCTGCCGCAGACAACAATTGCCAATTCGGTCACGGTGGACGGCCCTGGGCTCTTTTCCGGCGAGCCGGCCCGGCTGACCTTTCGACCGGCCGAGCCGGACACCGGCATCCGGTTCCAACGCTCCGCCGGGGATGTGCGGGCGGACATACCCGCCCTGATCGACAATCTCCTCGAACGCCCTCGCCACACCTGCCTCCGCAACGGGTCGCTGCGGGTCGAAACCGTGGAGCACTGCCTCGCCGCCCTTGCCGGACTGGGCATTCGGAACACCGTCATCAGCGTCGAGAGCGACGCGGAGGGGTCAGGAGAGGGCTTTTCCGGCGAACTGCCGATGGTTGACGGCTCGAGCCGGCCGTTCGTGGACGCCGTTCTGGAAGCCGGCGTTCAAGAGCAGGCCGGCACGGTCGAGCCGCTGATCATCCGCCAACCGGTTCAGGTCGCCCACGGCGACGCCACCCTCGCCGCCCTGCCCGGGCCGACCGACCACCTGGAAATCCTGTATCAGTTCGAGGATGAAGGCCCCGACGGCACCGGCGTGGTGGGACGTCAAACGAAGTTTTTCAAGCTCTACCCGCCCTACGCCGGGAAGGGCACGGCGGACGATTTCGTCGAGCAGATCGCCCCGGCACGCACGTTCATCTTCGAACACGAAGCCGAGGAACTCCGCCGGCGCGGCTTCGGCAAGCACCTGACCCCGCGCGACCTGCTCGTCATCGGCAAGGACGGCCCCGTCGAGAACGCTTACCGGTTCGAGGACGAACTGGTCCGGCACAAAATCCTCGACCTCATCGGTGATCTCTCGCTGGTGGGACGGCCGCTCTGCGGTCGGCTCGTCGCCTATAAGTCCGGGCACGGCCTCAACCACCGCCTCGCCCGCCAACTGCTGCTCCAACGCCAGTCCGACGCCCGGTCGGCGATGCTTGACCGTACCGACGCCGCCATGGACGTTCGAGCGATCCAGCGCATCCTGCCGCACCGCTTCCCCATGCTGCTGGTGGACAAAGTGCTGGAAATCGACGGCGACCAAAAGGCGGTCGGCGTCAAGAACGTCACGTTCAACGACATCTACTTTCAGGGCCACTACCCCGGCACGCCGATCTTCCCGGGCGTGCTGATCGTCGAAGCGATGGCTCAGCTTGGCGGTATCCTGCTGAGCCGAAAGCTCGAACACACCGGTAAGTTGGCCGTCCTGTTGAGCATGGACCGCGTGAAGATGCGGACTCCCGTCGTGCCCGGCGATCAGCTCATCCTCGAGGCCCGCGCGGTGCGGGTCAAAAGCCGGACCGGTCACATGCGCTGCAAGGCCTACGTCCAAGACAAGACGGCGGCCGAGGCGGACATCAAATTCATGCTCGTCGACGCCGAGCCGGTGGTCTGACGGGCTGGCGCAAACCGGATGAAACTTTGAGCGGTGACCGGATGGGACGAAACTTCACTTGAATTTATCGGACGCTTTGGTTTTGGTTGTAGCGGTTACGCCGGGCGATCCGACACAGAAAAATGCGTCGTCGGGCACATCCGACGGCCGAGCGGCCCAAAGTCGCTTCGGCGTGATCAAGGGATGCGACAAGCGTCAAGACGGCCTTGACACCCGCGTCCGACCAGCCAACGGTGCTGGCGCAAGTTTGAAACCCAGCCCGATCGCCTTGCCAATGATCAGGCCAACAACATGGAGGTAACTCACTCCGACCAACGGGCCCGCACGACTGTTCAGCGATTGCGATCCCCGCGAACGAGTGATTACAACGGACTCCCCGACTGCGGCCGTATGCCGATGAGTCGGGATCGAGCTTTCAGCCCTCCAGGCTGTTGCTCGATACGAATCCCGGCGGGTTGTGTCCCCGGCGATTCTTGAAACCGAATACCCGCCCAAGGCGAAAGGTCATGGATGACCCCGGCGAGACTCCTAAAGGACTCGCCGCCCGATCGCCCCAAGGCACCCCAGCAGTCCCCCAACGGCCACGGAATGCAAGGCACCTCATCAGCCCTTGTCGCCAACCGCCGCGAAGGACATACCACAGGCCGGGTCCTCCCCGGGGCGTAACTGCCCTCCCTTCCATGGCGAACCTCTTCAATAACCTTTCCACAGTTTTTCGCTCGGGTTCCAGCGCCGTCATGCACGGCTTTGGCTGGGATGCCGACACTCCCGCCGAGGCTGACACACGCGGCGACCGCACTGGTGTCGCCGTCCTCGACGAGCGGGCATCCAACAGCGCCGTCGCCAATCCCTCGGCGTCCAACACAGCGATGTCCAGCACTGCCGCGATGCCCCGCACCGCCGAACACGACGACGACCTGCTGCGCAATCACCAGCGTGATGCCCGCCTGCTCCATGAAGAGTTGCGTGGCCTCCGCGGTGACGGCAAGCCGGTCATCCACCCGTTGGCCGCCGTTCACGAGAACGCGTGCATCGGCGAGGGCACCGTCATCGGCCCGTTCTGCGTCATCGGCCCCGACGTGGTCATCGGCCGCAACAACAAGTTGACCAACAACGTCACCATCGTCGGCCGCACCGTCGTCGGCGATCACAACCTGTTCCACCCCAACTGCGTGATCGGCTCGGAGCCGCAGGACAAGAAGTATCGCGGCGAGCCCACCCGCACCGAGATCGGCGACTACAACTGCCTCCGCGAGGCGGTCACCATCCACGCCGGCACCATCCAGGGCGGCAGCGTCACCAGCATCGGCGACTACAACCTGCTGATGGTCAACGCCCACTTCGGCCACGACGTCCGCTGGGGCAGTCACTCCATCGTCGCCAACAACTGCATGATCGCCGGCCACGTCCACTCCGGCGACGGCGTCGCGCTCATGGGCGGCGTCGGCGTACATCATTTCACGACCATCGGCGACTACTCCTACATCGCGGCCTACGCCCAGATTTCCAAGGACGTCCCCCCCTTCGTCAAAGTCGACGACGAAGGGAGCGTTCGCGGACTCAACGGCGTCGGCCTTCTCCGTCACGGCCACTCCACCGACGACATCGAAGCCCTGGGCGAGATGGTCCGCCGGCTCTGGATCCGCCGCGACCGGGCACCGTTCGCCGAAGTTCGCCGCGAACTCGAACGCTCCGCGACGAACCCGTGCGTCCGCCAAGTCCTCGCCTTCCTCCGCCGCCGCGACCAAGGCGTCAACGGCCGCTACCGCGAAGGCCTGCGAGCAGACTAAATCCGAGTTTGCCGTGAAAACCCATCACCGGACTTCGGCGTCCAACTCAGTCATCACGGTGCCCGAGTTGGACCTTTGCGATCTCCAAGCAACGGACAACCCCCTGCTCTTTCTAAATACCCGCCGGGTTTGACAACATATCCAGGCCCCACCGCCTGCCCGTGCGATCCGTCGCGTAGCATGTCGCATGCTTCCAGTAGGTGTGATCGGTTGTGGCCGGATGGGTCGTTTGCATGCGCGGGTGTATGGCGAGATGCCGAACGTCGAGCTCGTGTCGGTGTGTGATGCCGACGGAGACAACGCCCGGCGTGTGGCCGAGACCTATGGCGGCCGGCACACCACCGACGTCACCGACCTCATCGGCAACGTCAAGGCCGTCACCATCGCGGTGCCGACCATCCATCACCTCGAAGTCGCCAAGCCCCTGCTCGAAGCCGGCATCGCCTGCCTGATCGAAAAGCCCCTGGCCCAGGACACCGCCACGGCCCGCGAGATCGCCGAGCTCGCCGCCAAGCACGACGCCGTCGTGCAGGTCGGGCACATCGAACGGTTCAACCCGGTGGTGCGTTCGCTGCGGAGCCTTTCGATCACGCCACGGTTCATCGAGGTCACGCGCGTGTCGCCGATGACGTTCCGCAGCGTCGACGTGGGCGTGGTGCTGGACATGATGATCCACGACATCGACATCGTGACCTGGCTGGCGGGCAGCACGGTCGAAGGCGTCGAGGCGGTCGGGGTGCCGGTGTTGGTGCCGGGCGTCGAGGACGTGTGCAACGCGCGGATTCGCTACGCCAACGGCTGCGTCGCCAACCTCACCGCGAGCCGGATGGCGCTCAAGACCGAACGCAAGCTCCGCGTGTTCAGCCCCGAGGCGTACGTCTCACTCGACTACCACAAGAAGGCCGGCGTCTTCATTCGCAAGGGCGACAACGTCGAGAAGATGCGGCAGCTCGTCGAGCAACTCCGCAGCGGCGAGGTGCGTGACCTCGGCGACATCGACTACGAGGAACTCGTCAACGTCGAGCAACTCACCATCGACGATACCGAACCGTTGCGGGCGCAGGCCGACAGCTTCATCGCCGCCGCGACGGGTGAGCAGAAGCCCGAGATCAGCGCCGAGGACGGCATGCGTGCCGTGGAAACCGCCGAGAAGATCGTGGCCGCGATCCCGGAAGTGTCGGTCTAAGCGAGACGATTCGGGGCGATTGCCCGTTGACAGAAACACGGCCAACGACGATCGTGTAACTGTTACAATGTGTCGTTACGCCTTCCCATCGCTGTTCTTGGTTGCTTTTTCGTTGCTTGCACACACCGCGTTGGCCGAGCAGACGCCGTGGGTGGATGAGACGGGTCAGCCTGTCTCGGTGCCCGAGGTTGGCGTGGTTCGGGTCGAAGCCGAGCACTTCGACAACGGCGGTCCCGGCATCGCCTATCACGAACCAAATCCTGACGAACGGCCGGCCAACGCCGGCGAGACCCGCCCGGAAGTCAGCGTCGATCTCGGCTACGCGGGCAGCGGCGTCACCATCGGCTACGTCGAGCCGGGCGAGTGGTGGGAGTACACGCTCGATGTCCCGACCGCCGGCGAGCGTGAGTTGTTCGTGTCATACGCCCGTGGCGCGGCCGAGGCTTCGACGCTGCGATTCACCGTCAATGGCAGGTCGACCGACATCGTGCTCGGACCGACCGGCGGCTGGCTGAGTTTCACGATCGCCAACGGCGTCTTGCCGCTCGACGCCGGCACCAACGTCATTCGCGTCGAGGCGGTCGATGTTGGCGCGATCAACCTCGACTACTTCGAACTGCTCGCCGCACCGACTTACGGGAACGAGGGCAAAGCATGGGTTGTGGGCGACGAGGCAAGCGTGATCGACGGGCGTCACTTCGACACGACCCGGCGGCTCGGTCGGGACGCGCCGCCGATGCTGAGCGAAACGCCCCTGCCATACACGATGCGGCTGACGCGGTCCGGTTACCACAAGGCCACGTTCGCACTCGCCGACGTCGCGCCAGATGGCGGAACGGTGACCGCCGAGTTCAACGGGTACACCGCCGCCGTCGACGTCCCCGCCGAGAGCGATCGTGCCGAAATCCAACTCACGTTGCGGCCGGGGTTGGGCGTGCTGAATCTCACCGGCACCGACGCCGCGATTGAATCCATCACCATCGAGCGAGCGATCACCGCCATTGAGTCCGTCGCGGTCGGGGCCGGCTCATACGCCGCCGCGCCGCCGAATGTAGTCCTCGACCGGGTCAGCGATCTGTTTACCCGGGTCTTCGAGAAAGAGTACGACTGGATCGACCGCCCCGCCGATGCCCCGCTGCCGACCAACGACTGGTGGACGAACATTCTCGAATCGCCGTTCGCCGGCTGGCTCACGCCCTACCCGCTGCGCGCGCGGACCGGCCCCGACGGCGTGACCGTCATGGCCGTCACCGACATCGGCGGTGACGCCGGAACCATCGCCGTCAGCGGCAGCGAAACGATTCGGCTCATGCCGCCCAACAACGCCGCGTTCACCCGCGACGCGCTGCTCGATCACAGCGACTGGACGATCCACTTTCGCATGGAAAGCGACACCAAAGCTCACGTCGATGTCACCCTCGGGCGCGGCATGCCGGCCGTCTGGTTCGAGGCGTCGGGCATGCCATTGCGGTTCGACGTCGGCAACGCCGTCCTGGCCGAGGACAACGGCGACCACATCCGCCTGACCAAAGGGACTGCAGAGTTCGGCATCTTCACCGACGACAATAACGCCGTCTTCGTGCTCGACGGCAACGTGCTCACAGTCGTGAATGCCACGGCGGTCACGGTCGCGACACTCCCGAGCGCGGAGGCGTTGCCCGTCTTCGCCGAACACGCCACGGCGCGACCGGTCGGCAGCACCTTCGACTTCGACTACGAGCCTGGCCTGGTCACGACGACGTGGGCGATTGAAACATCCAACGGGGAAGCCGCACTCCAAACATGGCTGCCGCATCACGTCGAGGCAACCATTCCGCCGGCTGGGCTCACCGGCGATACCTACCCGAGCATCCGCGGTCCCGTCGCGCTCTCGACCGGCAACACGTTCACCATCGCCCACCGCGCCTATGGCATGCCGTATGTCCTGCCAAAGCCGACGGGTGCCGACTTCGACGAAGCCCGCATGCGGCAGTACCTCAACGAGTTCGCGGCCGAGATGGTCCGCATCGACAACGGGCCGATCTATGTAAACAACACCTACTGGGGCGGCAAGGACATGCAGCGCTACGCCGAGTTCGCGCTCATGGCCGACACGCTCGGCGACGACACGGCCGATGAGTTCCAGGCCGCGCTCGAAACGTCCGTCACCGACTGGCTCACCTACACGCCCGGCGAACAGGGGCGCTTCTACGCCGCATACCCGGGCAGCAGCGCGATCGTCGGCTTCGCGCCGGACTTCGGCTCACAGAACTTCACCGATCATCACTTCCACTACGGCTACCTCACCGCCAGCGCCGGCGTGCTGATGCTGCGCGACCCGGCGTTCGCCGAAGACTTCGGCGAGATGGCCACGCTCGTCGCAAAGCAGTACGCCAACCCGGATCGCGAAGACAAGCGGTTTCCGTATCTGCGCACGTTCGAACCATGGGTCGGCCACAGCTACGCGGCCGGAACCAGCAGCGATCGCGGCAACAACCAGGAGTCGACCTCCGAAGCCATCCAGTCCTGGCTCGGACTTGCACTGGTCGGTGCGGCGACCGACAACCAGCGGCTGCTCGCGGCCGGCATGATGGGCTACACCATCGAAGCCGAAACAACGATGCGCTATTGGTTCAACAGCGCGGGCAGCAGTTGGCCCGAGGGTTTCACCGAATCCAACGTCGGCATCCTGTTCGACGACAGCGCGACCTGGGGCACGTGGTTCGGCCCGAACCCCGAGTACATCCTCGGTATCCAGGCGTTGCCGCTCTGGCCCAACCTCGCGTACCTAGGCCATGACGCGGCCCACACCGAAGCGACGCTCCGAAAGTACTTCGCCGCCCGGGGACAGGACGTCGAAGAGATCGACGCCGACGCGTTCGCGGACCTGGAAGACAGCACGCCCAACGACTGGCAGAACGTCATGCTCGGCTACTGGACACAGGCCGACCCGGGCAGCGCGACGCGGATCATGGGCGACCTGCTTGAACAGGACAGCCCGTCGATGACCAAACCCGACGCCGGTCTGTACTACTTCCACGCTCACGCGTTGGCCGACATCGGCCGGCATGACCCGGGCTATCACCTGAGCCTGCCGCTCGGTGGTGTGTACACCGATGGCGACCGCCGCACCTACGTCGTGACCAACACCGGCGATGCGGCGACTCCGGTCGACGTCTTCGATCGCAACGGCAACATCGTCGACACCTTCGACGCCGAGCCGGGCATCAACGTCATTCGCCGCTGAACGCGGTGGCGACCGAACGCGATCGCCAAGCCCGAGTTACCGCCGACGAATCGGGATCAGGACGTTCACGTCGAGGTGCTTCTCGTGGAAGCCGGGGCCATACCACTCGAGCGCGGGCCCGGTGCCACCGTCAACGTCGGCATTGGGGAGCCACTCGTTGTAAATCTTCGTGAACGTCTCGGCGAGGTTGTCCAGGACGGTGCTGAAAATCGCGTACTCGGTCTCCGGTACGTCCCACTTGTGCATGCCCTCGGGCACCTGCGCGTCGGGCGCGACGGGAATGCCGGCCATGTACGTCAGCACGCCCGTGTCCTCGTGGTATTGCATCACGCCGTACGCACCACCGCCGCCGATTGATGGCGGCCATTGCACGTCGTGGGCCGAACCGAACTTACCCCAAAGCTCGCCAATCTCTGGCGACATCGGTTTGGTGTCGATCTGGTATCCGACAACCGTCAGTGCCGGGCGTGCCTCAAAACGTGGATTCATCGGAGCTCCTTGCCACCGATGAATATACACATTTTTGCGACTACTCCCAAGTCATCCCGAACTGCTTGACCAGAAATGCGTAAATGTCCGCTGCCTCGTCGAGACGTTTGGCGGTGGGCTTGCCGGCACCGTGGCCGGCGTCGGTCTGGTGGTGCAGGAGGTAAATGCCGTTGGGGTCGGCGTTGGCCTGGAGCGTGGCGACGTACTTGAACGCGTGGGCCGGGACGACACGATCGTCGCCGTCGGCCGTCAACACCAGCGTCGGCGGGTAAAGCACGCCCTCTTCCACGTTGTGCAACGGCGAGTAGGCGTACATGAACTCGAAGTGCTCGGGGTTCTCCATCGCGTTGCCGTACTCGACGGTCCAGAACCGCCCGGTGCCGAAGGTGTGGTAACGGAGCATGTCGATCACCGGCACCTGGCAGATGACCGCGCCGAACAGGTCGGGACGTTGGAGCTCGACGGCGGCGACGAGCAGGCCGCCATTGGACCCGCCGCGGATCGCGAGCTTCTCCGGCTTGGTGTAGCCGTTGTCGATCGCCCACTCGGCCGACGCGATGAAGTCGTCGAAGACGTTCTGCTTGTTCTCAAGTTTGCCGGCTTCGTGCCACTCGGCACCGTACTCGTCGCCGCCGCGCAACCCGGCGAAGATGTACACGCCGCCCTGTTCCAACCACGCGATCAACGACGGCGCGAAGTACGGCGACTGGCCGATCGAGAACCCGCCGTAGCCATAGAGGATCGCGGGGTTGTCGCCGTCGAGTTCGAGCCCCTTCTTGTGCGTCACGAACAGCGGCACCTGCGTGCCGTCCTTGCTCGTGGCAAAGTGCAGCGACACGTCGAACCCGCTCGGATCGAAGTCGAGCGTGCTTGGAAACACCTCCTCGAGGCCAAGCTCCTCGTCGGCGGCAAAGGCAACCGACGGGAAGTTGTAGCTCGTGTAGCCGAAGGTGAACGTCTCGCGTTGCGGGTCGGTGTCGACGCCGAAGACGGTGCCCTCGCCGGGGAGTTCGACGTTGCGCACGCTACCGCCGGTGCGATCGCGGACGGTCAACACACTGCGGCCGTCCTTCGAGTGAACCGCCACGAAGCCGCCGTCGATCGTGCCGACGGTTTCGAGAACGGCCTCGCCCTCGGGGATGATCGTCTGCCAGTTCTCGATCTCCGGCTTGAGCAGGTCGACCGCGACGAGCTTGCGGCGCGGCGCGTCCTTGTCGGTCAGGACGTAGAACGTGCTGTCGGTGTTGCCGACGATGGAATAGCGGGCGTCCTGCACCGGGAACAGCTCGGTGAAGCCGCCCTGCTTGGCCGGGTCGCAGTCGTCGCAGATCTCGCGGTACATCACCCCGCTGCGGCGGTCGGTGCCACGCGACTTGTAGACCACGAGGTAATCCCCCGCGTCGGTAACGAACGGGAACAGCGAAAGCTCCGGATCGTCCGGCTCGGTGTACACGATCGCACCATCACCCTGCGGCTCGCCGAGGACGTGATAGCGCAACCGGTTGTTCAGCCGGCTCTCGTCGGACGGGTACTGGTTGTACCAGAAGCCGGTGTTGTCCGGGTTCCACGCGATGCCGCTGAACCGCATGTTGGTCAGCTCGTCGGCGAGGTCTTCGCCACTCTCGACTTGGCGAACTTTCACGACACGCTGGTCCGAGCCGCCGACGGACACGGCGTATGCCATGAGCGCGCCGTCCTTGGTGAAGGTCGTCCCGGCAAGCGCGACGGTGCCGTCATCGCTGAAAGTGTTGGGGTCGATCAGCACGCGGTCACCCTCGACATCGCCGCCGCCACGGACGTACATCACGCTCTGCGGCTGAAGGCCGTCGTTGCGGGTGTAGATGACGGTGTCGCCGTACCGGCTCGGCGTGGAGAACCGCAGGTAGTCGGTCAACTCTTCGAGCCGGGCACGGATGGCCGGCTTGCTCTCGACGTCGAGGTAAGCGTCGGTGATGGCGTTCTGCTCATCAATGAACGCGCGAACTTCCGGCCCGTCACCTTCGAGCCAGCGATACGGGTCGGCCACGGGTGTGCCGTGGAAGTCGTCGACCACGTCGTCGGTCGGAGTCGTCGGATAGTTCAAGGGTACAACCACGGCAAGAAAAATGGATGCAATCACGGCGGCATCCTATGCCGTGCGATTCACTCCTCGGCGTTCCACCGGTCGTAGTCGAGCAACGCGATGTCGACCGCGGTCTGCACACCGTCACTGAGCCGCTCGACCAAGGCCATCGCCTGCTCGCCACGGGCTTCCTCGGCGAGCAGCTCGGTGTACTTCTCCTGGCGAAGTTGGTTGCGCAAGTCCTGCTGAACTTTCGCGTCGGCGAACGGCTGTACCCGGCCGACCGTCTTCTGCTCCACGAACACCAGCACCTGCGCCGGCCCCTGTCGATCGCTCAGCGGAAGTGGACCGAGCGTCTGGCCCGGCTCGCCGGCGAACACCGCATCCTCGATCTGCTTGTACCGATACGCCCCACGTTCCATCAGCCCGATGCCCAGATCGCCGGCGCTCTCGCGGAGCATCGCGTCGTCGTTGAACTGGCCAGCAGCGGTCAGGAAATCGAGCTCGTCGCTGTCGATGCGGGCTTTGATGTCGCGGGCCTTGGTCAGCGCCGCGTCCGGACCGCCGGCCGCGCTCTCGTTGATCCGTAGCAGTCGAAACTCCGCCTTGGCTTGCTCGGTGTAACGGTCATCGACGATCTGCTGGTAACGCAACCGCATCTCGGACGGGCTGACCTGAATCCGCGGCAGGAGCTTGCGTTGCACGTAGGTGTCGATGAGGAACTGATCGAACTTGCGTTCGACCATCGCGTCGAGGTCTTCGAAGCCGAGTTGCTTGGCCCGACGGTTGGCCTCGGTGAAGGAGCCGCCCGCCTCGGTCACCTGCGTACGTCGCCACTCGAAAGCACGCTGACGGGCGAACTCGCGCTCGTTGTCGTTGAGCACGCGGCGGGCCTGGCTGAGCCGGACCTCATCGCCGATGAGGCGTTCGAGCTGCTGACGAATCTCACGCTCGGCGACAACCCGGTATCGTTCACGCTCCATCGTTTGTGCACGGGCGCGGAGGATCGGACGAACGTCTCGCAGGACTTCGTCGGTGTAGAGGGCCGTGCCGTTGACCCGCGCGATCACGCCACCGACGGGTATGACGCGATCGGAAGGCACCGTCTGCACGGGCCCAAGGTTCTCGGCTTCGGAAAGCTCCGGCACGGAAATGCCGGCGGGGACCGCGGCGTCGGGCGACGGACTGCCGGCCGCCAAATCACCTGCCCCGGCCGAGTCGAGCGTCGGCTCTGGCACCGGATCCCCCAGCGGCTCGACGATGCCCGCATCGTCCACCGGGCCCACGTCCGGCGTCACGTCCTCGCTCGGTCCGGTCGGCCCCGGCTCACCGGCCACGATCACGTCGCTCGGCTCGGTCCGGTCACCACGCAACACCTGAAACCAGCTACACCCGCCGGTCATCATCAATACAGCGATTGCCGCCAAAAATAGTCCGATTCGCATGCCGGGATGGTATCCGACCGGTCGCCGAAACAAGACCACTCGCGACAAGATCGGTTGCCGTGACCGGCCGGTGGCGCTTCAATAGCGACATGCGTTGGATGTTCCTGTTGCTACTCGTGCCCTGGCTGACGGTCGGCTGTGCGTCGAACGCGCGGACGGTGGCGCCGGCCGAACCGGTCGTCGCGGGTGACTTCGACAACCTCTGGGCCGCGGCCGAAGACGCGGCCCGCGATCTGCATTTCAAACCCGACCTGCAGGACAAACGACGCGGCGTGCTGGTGACCGAGCCGATGATCGCCGCCCAGCCGACCGAGATTCTGTTTCGACACGAACTCTCGACGATGGACGACATGGCACGCAGCGCGACGGCAACGTACCGCCGGACGGTTCGGTTCGATTTCGAGGAGACCGACGCGGGCTTCGTGGCGAAGCCGATCGTTCGCGTCGAACGCCTGAGCCTTGCCGAGCGGCGGATCACCGACCCGGCGTTTCACCGCGACTTCTTCCGCCGCGGCGACGAGCGCGGCACGCCCGAGTCCGACCGTGGCGTTTTCCTGCCCCGGCAATACTGGTACGACGTCGGACGTGACGAAAACCTTGAACGCCGACTGGCCGACATGGTGCGTCGTAGGCTCTAACTGAGATGCCAGAAGGTCACATCATTCGGATCGAAGCCGACAGGCAAAACGCGTTGCTCGGCGGGCGTAAGGTGCGCGCTTCCTCCCCGCAGGGGCGGTTCGAGGAAGCCGACGCGATCGACGGCCTCAAGCTCACGTCGGTCGAAGGTCGCGGCAAGGTGCTGTTCTACCACTTCGGCAAACCCAACATCGTCATGGTGCATCTCGGTCGGCTCGGCCGCTTTCGGCACCACGCCGGCCATGTACCCGAGCCACGCGGCGCGGTCCGCATGCGGCTTGCCACCAACGATGCCGGCCTCGACCTGATCGCGCCGATCACCTGCAAAATCGTCAGCGTCGACGAACACCAAGCCGAACTCGACAAGCTCGGGCCCGACCCGTTGCATCCGGACTTTGACGAGTCGGCCGCGAAGAAGTGGGTGCGTGAGAAATGCAAGGCGAGCCGAAAGCAGATCGGTGCGCTGCTGCTCGATCAATCCGTCTGGACCGGCGTCGGCAACATCTTCCGAGCCGAGGCCCTCTTCCGCACCGGCATCCACCCCGCCACCCCCGCCAACGAACTGACCACCAAGCAGTTCAACGCGTTGTGGGAGGACATGCTCCACCTGATGCGTTACGCCACGAAGACCGGCAAGATCATCGGCGTGGACCGCAAGGACATCGACAAGCCGCCGAGCAAGCTCGGCTCGGGCGAGCGCTTTCTTGTGTACAAACGCGGCAAGTGCCGCCGCTGCCGGAGCGACCTCAAAACCAGCACCATCGGCAGCCGACCGATCACCTGGTGCCCGAAGTGCCAAAAGCCCAACTGAAAACCCACGCCCGCGACGTCGGCTTTCGGACGGATCAGTGACCCGCGTCCCAGTCGACGCTGGGGTCTTTCAGATCATGGGGGTCGTCGGGCAAGGCGGCGATGAGATCGTCGAGTTGGCCGACTTCGACGTTCTCGTGAAGCACGTCGTTGATCATCAAGACCGGCGCGGTGCCGCATGACCCGAGGCATTCGAGTTCAACGAGAGTGAACCGCTGATCATCGCTGGTCTCGCCGACCTCGACATTGAGCGACTCGGAGAGGTAATCGGTGATCTTGCTGGACTGGCAAACCTCACACGCGAGACTTCGGCAGACTTGCAGGAGATATTTGCCCTTGGGCTGGAGCCAGTACTCCTCGTAGAAGCTGGCCGTATCAATGACCTCGGCCTCGGAGAGTTCGAGGAATTCGGCGATCTCGCTCATCGCCTGGGCAGGGATCCAGCCGTACTCGTGCTGAAGCAGGTGAAGCCCCGGCAAAAGGCACGCCTGCTTGGTCGGGTAGCGGGGAAAGTACGTGTCACGCAACGTCGCCTTCATCGCGTCGGTGAGCAGCGGTTCGCCGGCGTCGGTCAGTGCGGCACGTTTGTCTTCTGCAAGCCAAGCCATGCAAGACTTTAGCGGCCGACGAGGGCGTAGGGAAATGTGGAATGGAGACGGTTTCGGTGCGCGTGTCGTTGCGGTAAGCTCACACGCCGGTTGAATGCCGGAGAGGAGCCGGCGACCCGCACTTCGTCATCTCAAATCTCAGATTTGAAATCTCAAATCCCCAGGAGGACGCCATGTCTGTCGCTGATGCCCCCGCCGCCACAATTCCGTCGGTCGTGAAAGATTTCCTTTCCCGGCCGAAGAAGCTGCTGATCAACAACGAATGGGTCGAGTCCGAGAGCAGCGCTTCGTTTGCCGTGTACAACCCCGCCGACGACAGCGAGATCGCGCAGTGCCCGTCGGGCAACAAGGCCGACATCGACAAGGCGGTGATGGCCGCCCGGCGTGCGTTCGACAACGGGCCGTGGACGAAGATGACCGCAAGTGATCGCGGCACGATGATCTGGCGGCTCGCGGACCTGCTTGAGAAGCACGCCGACGAGTTCGCCGCACTGGACGCGCTCGACAACGGCAAGCCGCTCGCCGTCGCCGCCGCCGCCGACGTGCCGCTGGCGATCGACATCTTCCGCTACATGGCCGGCTGGTGTACGAAGATCGAAGGCAACACGATCTCGCTCAACGTGCCTTACGCGCCCGACGCGCAGTTCCACGCTTACACGTTGCGTGAGCCGGTGGGCGTGGTGGGGCAGATCACGCCGTGGAACTTCCCGCTGTTGATGGTCGCGTGGAAGCTGGCACCGGCACTCGCGGCGGGCTGCTGCGTGGTGCTCAAACCCGCCGAACAGACGCCCCTCTCGGCCCTGCGGCTCGGCGAGCTCATCGTCGAAGCGGGCTTCCCCGAGGGCGTCGTGAACATCGTCACCGGCATGGGCGAGGACGCCGGCGCGCCGCTCGCCTCCCATGATCTGGTCGACAAGATCGCGTTCACCGGCAGCACCGAGGTCGGCAAGCTCATCGCCAAAGCGGCCGCGGGCAACCTCAAGAAAGTCACGCTCGAACTCGGCGGCAAGAACCCCAACCTCATCCTCCCCGACGCCGACCTCGACACCGCGATCCCCGGTGCGGCCAGCGCGATCTTCTTCAACCAGGGTCAGGTCTGCTGTGCCGGCTCACGCCTTTTCGTCCACAAGTCGATCTATGACGATGTCGTGTCCGGTGTTGCCGACAACGCCAGGAACATCAAGGTCGGCAATGCTTTCGACAGCAACACGCAGATGGGCCCGCTCGTGTCGAAGGAGCAGTTCAACCGCGTCACCGGCTACCTCGACTACGGCCGGACCTCCGGCGTCAAAACCATCACCGGCGGCAACGCCCCGTCCAGCGCCGGCTACTTCGTCGAACCGACCGTTCTCGAATCCACCGACGAGTCCAACAAGCTCATCCAGGAAGAGATCTTCGGCCCGGTCGTCGTCGCCACGCCGTATGACTCCGAGGAAGATCTGATCCATCGGGCCAACAACACCAACTACGGCTTGGCCGCGGGCGTCTGGACCAAAGACGTCGGCAAGGCCCACCGCCTGGCCGCGGCGATTCGTGCCGGCACGGTCTGGGTCAACTGCTACAACATCTTCGACGCGGCGCTGCCCTTCGGCGGCTACAAGCAGAGCGGCTGGGGCCGCGAGATGGGCCACGCGGTACTCGAGAACTATCTCGAGACCAAGAGTGTGTGCGTCGGATTGTGACGTGATAGCTCGGTCTCACTCGCGCCATGTCCGCAACACCAGCGGGCGCTGCTGATCGTCTGCCGCTTCGAGGTATGGCACCAGCGCCCGCAGCCGACGCAGGTCAGACCAATCCGTCACCGGTGCTCGTAATCCGGCGACAGCGGCGGCGGTGCGATCGGTCGCCTCCACCGCCTCGGCGGCGACCACGCCGTTGGCCAGTGCCGCGAGCATCGGACCGAATTCGGCATCGACCTGCACGAGACGGGCATCGCCTGTCGGAGCCAGATCGACCAGAGCGGCGGCCAACGCCGCGCGAGACGGCTCCACGATCAGGTCCAACGTCTCGGCGTCACCGGGCCAATCCGGCCACGCCGCAAGCCGTCCGGATTGTTCGAGCGCCCGGCGGTGCAGGTCAGCGTCGGCAAGCCGGTCCCATCGAGCAACGATCTTTCGCAGGGCCGCAACCGCGTCGGCATTGGTCGGGCTGCCGCCGGCAAGTTCATCGCCCAACTCGATCACGCCCTGCCGGACCAGGTCCCGCGACGCCGACACGCGGCCGCCAAGAAACCGGTCCAACTCCGCGTCCGGCTCGAACGCCTCGGCCAACTCGAGCAACTCTCCGAGCGCGGCAACCTGGTTGAGCACGCCTAGCGCCGCTTCGTCCGAGCGTTCGGTGAGCGCGACGGCTGCCCCGGTGACAGCGCGGTCGAGCCCGCCGACCGGCCGAACGCCGGCCCTTTCGAGCGTCGGCATCACCTCGCTCGCTTCGGCCAGTGCGGCCAAGGCGTTGGCCATCTCCAGATGCTCGGCCGCTTCCCGTGCAAACGCGGTCGGTGGCGCGTCGAACACGCTGGACCCGCCAACCTCGCCGGCGGTCCGCAGCACCTCCAGCCGCTGCCGTTCAAAGCGCTGCCGCATGCCTTGCAACTGCCGCGCAAGTTTCGCCGGAAGACGGCCCGCGTCGATCCCGTCGGCGACCGCCCGTGCTTCGGCGAAGGCATCGAGGCCACGCAGCATCGCGACGGCGGTCTCGTCCTTGCCACGGGCGAGCTTGAGGACGTTCGACAGTTGCCGGAGTTCCTGCTCCGGCAGCGCCAGCGTGTCGACGCGGCGGATCAAATCACGGTAATTCCGCATCGCCGAGAGCCGGGCCGCGCCAGCATCGACGGTGCGTGGGTCGAGGAACAGCGCGATTCCGTCGGCGATCCGCGTCTCGAGTGCCGCCCGCTCACCGGCCGCGACGGCCTTGTTCCGTTCCAGCCCGTCGGCTAACTCGACCACCAGCGCGAGCGCGCCGGTCGCATCAACCTGGGTCGGACGATCAGCACGCGGCGTCGCGGCGGCTTCCGCAAGGGCCTGCATCTGCCGGCGAAGGACCGCCGACACCTTGAGCCGCTCGACGATGGCGGCGAGATCGGCCACGGGCGGCAGGCCGCCGCGGCGCAGGTCGCTCACCCGCTGCGGGTCGATCACCACCGAAGACACGTTCAACTATCGCGCGATCGCATCACCGACCGGCGCGAGCGTCGCTTGCAACGCGGCCAAGTCCGGCGTGTCGGGCAGGCCGAACGTCGCCCGGTGCAACACGTCGTCGTTCGCCAACGCACCCTCGTCGGCGACCCCGATGAGCACGCTCAAGTCGTCGGCCCGCAATAGCGCCGTCGCCTGGACATCGCTCATCGGCTCGGCGTTGGCCGCGACGCTTAGCAGCCAGTTCCGCAGCAGTCGCAGATCGACCCGCGCGTCCGGTTCGACGCCAGTGGCCGCACGGCGCAGTTTCGCGACCGTGTCGAGCGCCTGGTCGGCATCGCGTGCCAACGGCCGCTCGATGTTCGGCAGACGCACTTCTCGGGCCGGCTGAGCAAACACGGAACCGACGATCAACCAAGGCAACAGCAAGGCAGCGACACGCATGCGGAACCTTACGCCGACGACATTTGCGACACGGGAACGCCCGCTTACGATTTAACTGTGAGGATGATCCTGATCTGCCTGATGTTGGTGCTGGTCGGTTGCCGTGGCAACCGTGGCCCGACGACCGTCGACGACACCCGCTTCGCCGCCGAGCGGCTCCGGTTGCACCCGATCTTCACCCGACCGGCCGATTTTCAGGATGACCCGGCCATCGACGGCATCGCCGCCGTCGTCGAGTTCACCGACCGCTTCGGCGATCCGGTCAAGGCGTCGGGCAACGTGATCTTCGAGGTCTACGCTTACCAGCCCAACAGCCCCGACCCACGCGGCGATCGGCTCGGCGAACCCTGGACCGGTTCCATCGCCACGCTCGACCTACAGGAACGTCGCTGGAACAAGTCGCTCCGCGCTTACGACTTCGAGCTCGAATGGGACGCGGCCGGCGATGGCAACCGGATCGTTCTGCAGGCGACGATGAACCTGCTCGACGGGCGCCGGCTTTCGGACACGCTGGTGCTCGACAACAGGGATCCCGGCGGACCACCACCCGCGGCCGACCCCGATGACGCGATGCCGCCCAACTCGCCGACCATGCGGATGCCGGAGCCGTGATGGGGCCAGCCAGCGATCAAGCCACGACCACGTTGGTCCGGCGGGTGCGTGAGGAACTGTCGGCGATGTTCACGCCCGAGCGGCCGATGCGGGTCAGCCGGGCACCCGGCCGACTCGACGTCATGGGCGGGATCGCCGACTACACCGGCTCGCTCGTCTGCGAGATGCCCATCGAGCAATCGGCCGCCGTTGCCACGCAGGAACGCACCGACCGCAACGTGAGCGTCGTCGGACTCAACCTGCTCGACGAGCACAAGCCGTTCCAGTTCCAAATGCCGCTCGATGCGCTGGCGGCGACCAATGCCGCGACACTGCGGGCGCAGCTGCACGAATCCCTGCCCGACGGCCACGGGGAGAACCGGGCGTGGGCGGGTTACGTCATCGGCTGCCTGAAAATCCTCTCAGACGAGGGCCTGCTCGATCTGGCGAGCGTGCCGGGGCTGAACCTTGCGCTCTACTCGACGGTGCCCAGCGGCGCGGGCGTGAGCAGCTCGGCGGCGGTCGAGGTCGCGACGATGATGAACCTCGTTGGCCGGTTCGGCCTTGATCAGTCAGGGGAGATCGACGGGCCGCAGGTGGCGGTGCTTTGTCAGCGGGTGGAGAACGAGATCGTCGGTGCGCCGTGCGGATTGATGGACCAGATGGCCAGCGTCATGGGCGAGGCGGGGAAGCTGATGCGCATGGTGTGTCAGCCACACGAGTTGCTCGAGCCGCTCGCCCTGCCCGACGGCGTCCGCGTGGTCGGGATCAACAGCAACGTCAAGCACAGCGTCGGCGGCGGTGCTTACGGCAAGACCCGCACGGCCGCGTTCATGGGTCACACGCTGATCCTCGACGCGATCCGCAAGATGGCCGCCAAGGCCGACAAGGAAATGATCGCCGACCCGACCGGCGGCTATCTCGCCAACGTCGACCCCGACGACTACAAACGGCACTTCCGCCCGCTGCTGCCGGAGCACGTCGAGGGCGGGGCTTTTCTCGACGAGCACGGTGACACGGCCGACCCGATCACCACGCCGAAGCGCGGCACCTTCTACCACGTTCAGGCCGCCTGCGATCACCATGTCCTCGAAGCCCGGCGCGTGAAGCAGTTCGCGGCGTTCCTTGGTGCCGGCCACCTCGACAAGGCCGGGCACCTCATGTATGCTTCGCACCACAGTTACACGACGAAAGCCCAACTCGGAGCCGACGAGTGCGACGTCTTGGTCGACCTGGTCCGCAAGAACGAGCCGGCCGGGTTCCACGGTGCCAAGATCACCGGCGGCGGCAGCGGCGGAACCGTCGCCGTGCTGTGCAAAACCGACACCGACGACGCTCTCGCCGAGCTCATGGCCGAGTACGAGAAACAGACCGGCCTGACTCCCGATCTCATCGCCGGTACCAGCGCCGGCGCGTGGGAAACCGGAAGCTGGGAAATCTGAAAGGGTTTGGGATTTCGGGCCTGACCGTCTCCTGGAGTCATCTCCTACCATTTGGCCATGCTCGCAGCGGGCTTCGGCACCATCTTCCTCACCCTCGCGGGGTTGTTCGTCCTGGCGTTACTCGGGTTCTTCGGCGTGATCTTCGCACGCAACTGGGTTCGGCAACCGGACGCACCGGTGGGTTTCGGGCTTAGCGAGCTGCGTGAACTGCGGCGCAAGGGCGAGATCAGCGAGGAAGAGTTCGATCGGATGAAGGCCAACATCGTCGAAGCTCACCTTCGCCGAGAGCGCCGCGAGGCCGAGGCGAAGGCCAGGCTCGGTCAGGAGAAGTTGCCCACCGACGACCTGAAGGTCGAAAAACCCAAGAATCTGGACCTGATGCAGCGCTGACAGTGCGCTTGCGGGGCCGGCTTGCTGTCCAATAACATACAGGCTTGGAAGGCAGTCGATGGCGTTTGCGACCCGCCAGGGTTGCTTTTATTGTCTTGGACTGGCGCAATGCCAACCAAAACCGGCCGACGCCGACGCGCGGCTGGTCGATCGGTCCGCCCCGCCGTCAAGTCGACCCGCCCGGCGGTTCGATGAAGAGAAAAGCACCCCCGCCCGCAAGCCCGAACGGAACCCCACCGTTGCCAAGCTCGTATCAGGATTAGCGGACTGCGTGAACGGGGATGCCACGTCGGCCGAGGCTGGTCGGCGAGAACAATGCAACGTACACGCTCGATGCTGATACATTCGTGGCGGATACACACCCAAGGCCACAGACCCGCAAGGACGTAACGCGACATGCCCTCCAATCGATCCGGCAACAACAACGGTGATGGCCCCAACAACGCGCCCGCTCCGCAAGCCGGCGGTGGCGGAGGCGGCGGTGGTGGATTCCGTGGACGACGCGTGACGACTTGCAGCTTCTGCGGCAAGTCCTCCCGTGATGTCGGCCCCATGGTCGAAGGGCCTAACGACGTCTACATCTGTTCCAACTGCGTCGACCTGGCCCACAACATCATCCGCCAGGAGAAGCGCAAGCTCACGGCCAACCAGCCGTTGTTCAACACGATCCCGACCCCGCGGCAGATCAACAATCATCTCGACCTTTACGTCGTCGGCCAGGAACGCGCGAAACGCAGCATGTCCGTCGCAGTCCACAATCACTACAAGCGCCTGCTCGCCCAGCAAAAGGACGCCCAAGCGGAAGAAGAAGCGGAAGGCAAGGCTGACGGTGAAGCGGACGCCGCCCACACCGGCGTCGAGCTCGACAAGTCGAACGTGCTGCTCATCGGCTCCACCGGCAGCGGCAAGACCCTGCTGGCCCGGACGCTGGCCGACGTGCTCAACGTCCCCTTCGCCATCGGCGATGCGACGACGCTCACCGAGGCCGGTTACGTCGGCGAAGACGTCGAGAACATCCTGCTCCGACTCCTGCAATCCGCCGACTACGACCTCGACGCCGCCCAGCGCGGCATCATCTACCTCGACGAGATCGACAAGATCGGCAAGACCTCCGGCAACGTCAGCATCACCCGCGACGTCTCGGGCGAAGGCGTCCAGCAGGCCCTGCTGAAAATGCTCGAAGGGACCGTCGCGAACATCCCACCCCAGGGCGGCCGCAAGCACCCCGAGCAGCAGTACATCCAGATGGACACGAGCCAGATCCTGTTCATCTGCGGCGGATCGTTCGTCGGCCTGGTCGACATCATCCGCAAGCGCCTGGGCCGACGCATGATCGGCTTCGGCACCGAGAACGAAATCGAGGACACCGCCGAGACCACCGGCGATGTTCTCGCGCAGGTCCAGCCCGATGACCTGGTCGAGTTCGGCATGATCCCCGAGTTCGTCGGCCGACTCCCCGTCGTCGCGACCCTCGCGCCGCTCGACGTGGCCACGCTGGTCAACATTCTCACCGCCCCGAAGAACGCGATCACCAAGCAGTACGAACGCTTCTTCGAAATGGAAGGCTGCAAGCTGGAGTTCACGCCCGGTGCCCTGCAGATCATCGCCGAGCGGGCGCTCAAGCGGGAGACCGGTGCCCGTGCCCTGCGTGCGGTGTGCGAGGAGATCATGCTCGACCTGATGTACGAGTTGCCCGACAAGGGCGACGGTGGCACCTACGTCATCGACGAGGACATCGTCGAGGGCCGCGGCGATCTCTTCGCCCAGAAACGCCGCAAGTCGGCGTGAGCCAATAACCCAACCGAGCAACGCAGCGACCGTCCCCGGTCGCCGCGTTTGCGTGGTAAACTCACACCATGCCCGCCACCGCGGACAAGCCGGACTTGTGGGATTATGTGCGGCAGCCGGGTCACCTCGTGGCGAGCGAGTTGTACGAAGTCGCTGCAGCTGCCGCCAGACACGCTCCGGATTACCGCGAGCGTTGGCTGATTCACGAGTCACTCGCCGCGGTCGAGCGCGTTCTCGGCAAGAGATACCTTGCCGAGAGGATTGCACACGAATCCCACGGTGCCGAACTCAAGACCATTCAGGCGGAAACTTTTGAGGAAGGGGGCTGGCCCTCACTCCGAACGCATGTCATGGCACACGACCCGAACCAGATGATTCGCCGAATGCTCGACGAGCTTGGTCGAGGCATTCGTCGGCCGACCCAGATCACCGTGGGCGGCTCATCCGCCCTGCTGTTGTCGAAGCTCCTGGTTCGTTCGACTGAGGATGTCGACGTCGTCGACGAACTTCCCGAAGCCATCCGAACCGAGTACGACCTCCTCGATCGACTTGCCGACGAGTACAAAATCCGCATGACGCATTTCGCTTCGCACTATTTGCCCGACTGCTGGGCGAATCGCGTTCAAAGCCTTGGCGTCTTCCGGAAACTCAGTGTGCGCATCGTCGATCCCCTTGATGTGTTGACCGGCAAGTTCTTCACCCGACGCGACAAGGACTTTGCCGACATCAAGGCGTGCTGGGACAAGATCGACCAGCAGCGACTGCGTAACCGGCTTGCAACATCGACCGCGTCGTATCGCGAAAATGAAGAACTGACTTCCCGGGCAACCGATCGGTGGGCCATCCTCACCGGCGAGGAATCCCTACCTGGCTGAGGTGTCGTCGACGTCGGCCCCGCCGGCGAACTTGGCGGCGATCATGTGTGTGTCACCGGCCGGGTCGCACCGGACCACGATGAGGCGAACGGCCTGGCGGTTGGGGCCGATGCCGATCTTGAGCGTGGCGGTGTCGCCGGGTTTTGCCGGTTGCGGACAGGTGAACGCCACCGCCTCGGGCGAGACATCCCGCATCGCCACCTCGCCCGACCAATGGGACAAGTGCAGAATGCCCGGCATCCTCGTGCGACGGCGGCGTTGCTTGCGACGGTCGGCCGAGGCCATGCGTCAAGAACCTAACGCGTTTTGCTCGCTGTCCACGAGCTCGAAGATCGTCTCGAGCCGAGCGATCTCCAACAGACCCCGCACGCGTTCGTGCAGGTTGCACAAGAAAATCCGCCCCTCGTTGGCACGCAACTTCTGGAGCAACTCGACCAGCACCGCGATCGCGCTGCTGTCCATGTAGGGCACGCCCTCGAGATTGAGCACCAGCTTCTTCACCGGACGACCGTCGACCAAACCCATCAAGACCTCACGCATCCCCGGCGAAACATGCAAGTCGATTTCGCCGTCGATCTTGGCCAGCAGGCTGCCGGTCGGGTCGTCCCAGCGGACGTCATTGACAATGGGGCTATCGGCGTCCAGCTGCTGCATCGCCGGATGATAGCGGCTCGGTCGGGGATTGCCCGGTCGCGGTGCCGGCCTGTTGCCCTGGCCCGGCATTCCCGCCTTTGGCCCCGCTGAGGGCTGTAGTGATGGTGCGGATGATCATCGGCTTGGCCAACCGAAACCCAACCCGCAAAAGCTGCTTGCGCCACTTTCGCGGCGGCTTTGCTTTGACCGTCTCATCGTTGGCCTTTTGTCGCTTCGACGGAACCGCCACCCATACAGCCGCGATGCCGGCAACCATGGCTCCACCCAACGCCATGAACGGATGGGCCTGGGCGAGACGTCGGGGATCGACGGCGTGCCTGACGCTGTCCTTGCCGAGCGCGAAGGCCCGACCGATCCCGGCCTTCGCCTCGGCGGCACGCTGGGCGAGAAACTCCGACTCAGTGGTGGCTCGTATCGTCATTCGCTTTTGCCTTGATCTTCTCCGCGGCACGCTCGCCGGCGGTGTGGCCGACCGTGTCACGCTGAGCTTGTTGCATTCTCTCGTACCGGCGCACCGTGGCGGCGAACGCGGCGGACTTGATCCATTTGGACACCAGCCAAACTCCGAGAACCGTCACCAAACTGAGCACGCCGCCGACGATGACGTTGCCGTGCCATGCGGCACCGACGCTCGGGTCGTCGCTGATCGCTGCCGCGACGCCCTGTGCCAAACCGATGACCAAAAGTGCCGCCGATGTCACCGCGATCGCCAATGCGATCACCCCGGCAACGATCCCAAGAAAAACGCTGAGTGCGGCGTTCCGAATCGCGGCAACTGTCCGATCGACCTGTGCCGATGCGTACTGCAAGGCGTAGGCACCGATCTCGCCCAGATTGCCGGCCGCCGACTTGAACGAACCGGTCGCGTCCGGCGCAGCGTCACCTTTCGGCTCCGTGGATGAAGACGCATCCGTGCCATGGGTTGGATCGTCGGTCACGGGCACCTTGACCTAGCGTTTGAGCAAGGTGCCGACGAGCAGGCCGACGCCTGCGGCGACGAGCAGTGTCTGCACCGGCTTCTCGCGGATGTAGTTCTCGATGCCGCTTTGCAGGTCCCCGAGCTTTTCCCGGGCCTGCTGGGCCGCTTCGTTGAGTTGACGCTCGGCTTCTTCACGTAGCGCCTCGGGGTCGATCGCGTCGGCGGCCGAGTCGTGTGTCGGGCCATGCCCGGTGCCGTTCGGCGGGGTCGTATCGCTGTGCCGTCCGTTGAATGTGTCTTCCATGGCTTTTCCGTTGTCGGTTTCAGCCCAAGCTAATCCGGTGCCAGTCACCACCGCAGCGCCGAATCCGGCCGAACACCGGCCCGTATCGGACCCGACGCCGTGAATGGTTGCCGATTGTGACGCCGGCCCGAAGGCGATACGATCGGAAACCGCCGAGATATGGCAGTCATTCGACCGCCCGGCGAAGACCGGCCGTCCGCGAGACGGACCGAGTGACTCCAGGAGGATCCCCGTGGGCATTCGCGAAACGCTCAACCAGAATGAAAAGATCGTCACGATCGCGACCATCGTGATCATCGGTATCGCCCTGCTCTTCGTGGCCGGACAACTGATGTGCAGCGGCCGCCCCGATCTCAGTGGCGGCAGCCTGGAGTTCTACTACACGACCGACGGCCAAACGTTCTTCGCCGATGAGGCTTCCAAGATCTATCCGTTCGACAAGGACGGTGCCAAGGCGTTCCGCGCGTTCGTCTACGAATGTCCGGACGGCGAGCGGTACATCGGTTACATCGAGGGTTACACCCCCCAGGCCCAGGAAACGTTGCGGGCCGCTCGTGCCCCGGACGCATCGCCGGAGTTGGCGATGGGCACGATGGAACTTGAGATCACCGGCAAAATGATCGCTCTTCCCGAAAACATCGCCGACATGGAAGAGTGGGCCCCCGCGACCAGCCGACAAGCTCAAGCCATCATGTCCCAGGCCGCGACCAAGTGCGAAGGCGCCCGGCCCGTCCGCCCGTAAAAACGTCTCCGAGCGCGACTCCGAACAAGGCCCATGCCCTAGGCGTGGGCTTTTTCAGGCCCGCTTCCGTACGCATCCAGCACCCGGGCGATCAGGTTCGTCGTGCTGCGCCCGTCGACCAGCGGGGCCAGCGCGACGCTGCCGCCGTGGGCTTTGACCACCTCGTGGCCCACGACCTCGTGCTCGGCATAGTCCGCACCCTTGACCAGCACATCCGGCAGGATCGCCTCGATGAGCCGCATCGGCGTGTCGTCGCCGAACTTCACCAAATAGTCGATCGACTCCAGTTCCTCGAGCACACCGACGCGATCGTCCTCAGGCACGACGGGGCGCTTCTCGCCCTTGAGCTTGGAGATGCTCGCGTCGGTGTTCACGCCGACGACGAGTACGTCGCCCTGCTGGCGGGCGAAGCGGAAGTACTGCACGTGACCGAGGTGGAGCACGTCGAAGCAGCCGTTGGTGAAGACGATGCGTTTGCCGGCGGCTTTGTGCTGGGCGATCTCGGGGAGCAGCGTTGCAAGCTCGCGAACCTTTCCGCCGGCCGCGTGGGCTTCGGCGAGCAGCTCGGCGATGATCTCCTGCGGCGTCACCGGCACCGCGCCGAACCGCTCCACTTCCAGCCCCGCCGCGACGTTGGCCAGCGCCGTCGCCGATGCCCAGTCCGCCCCCGCGGCCCGCGCCGCGGCCAACCCCGCGAGCATCATGTCGCCCGCGCCGGTCACGTCCGACACGTCGCGTGCCTTGGTCGCGAGGTGCCGGGCGACGCCGTCCTTGGTCGCGAGATACGCCCCGTCCTTGTCGGCGGTCACGACGACCGCTTCGAGATCGAGCCGATCCAGCAAGTCCCGGGCCGAGCGTTCGAAGTCCTCGATCGTCTCACATGGCTGGCCGGTCGCCTTGCACGTCTCGACGCGGTTGAGCTTCAACAGTGTCGCACCTCGGTAGATCGAAAAATCCTCCACGCAGGCCGGGTCGATCAGCACCGGCTTGCCCAGCGCGCGGGCCGCCTCGATCAGCCGCCGACACACGCCCGGCGTCAGCACGCCTTTCGCATAATCCTCCAGGCACAGCGCATCGGCGTCCGCCAGCGCACCCTCGGCCCGGCGGACGATCTCGTCCTCCACGTCCGCCGACACCGGGCCGGCGTCCTCGTAGTCCAGCCGCAACATCTGGCCCGGGCGATTGCTCACGCGTCCGACCAACCGCACCTTCGCCGTCGTCGGGCGTGAACTGTCGGGAACCAGATCGTCCGCGTTGGCGTCGGCATCTTCGAGCAACCGCCGCAGTTCCGTCGCGGCCGCATCGGTGCCGGTCACGCCGACGCAATGCACCCCGCAGCCCAGCGCCGCCAGGTCCGCCGCGACCGATCCCGCCCCGCCGAGCCGCTGCTCCTCCCGCGAAAAGTGCAGCACCGGCACAGGCGCCTCGGGCGAGAGCCGGTTGGCGTTGCCGTAGAGATACCGATCGAGCATGAAGTCGCCGACCAGCACGATCCGCTTGCCGGGCATGTTGTGGACGAGGTCGATGAGCGTGGGCATGGGCGGAAATGATGAATGCGGAGTGATGTACGGAGAGATTCGCCAAGCTGCGTTGCTCTGCAACGCGGTTCCGTCGGAATACGCGTAACTTTCGCGGCACTTGCCGATACCATCAGCATATGTCGCGCTTGGACAAACACGTCGCAGCGGTTCGGACGCAGATGCTCCTTGGCGACCTGCTCAAACGGGCGGCCGTCACGCTACTGATCGCCGGTGGAGCGCTGTGGGTGTACGTCATCGCCGCGCGCGTGTTTGCCATGCGACTGCCGGGCGAAATGTTCTGGCTCATCGGCGGCGCGGTGCTCGCGCTGGTCGCGGCGATGATTTGGGCGTTCGTCAATCGACCCGCCGAGCACGAGGCCGCTGTGGCGATCGACGAGAAGCTCGGACTCAAGTCCAAGTTCGCCTCGGCGTTGTCTTTCCGCAACGACAGCGATCCGTTCGCCCGTGCCGCCGTGCAGGATGCCGAGCAGACCGCGACCGGCGTCAACCTCGGCAAGGAGTTCCGCCCGGCGTTCCCGAACTCGGCGTGGCTCGCATTGGCCGTGCTGCTGGGCATGGGTGCGACGGCCGCCTTTCTCGGCGACTTCGACCTGTTCAACAACCCGGCCGAAGACCCGGCCGTCCTCGCGCAACAGCAACAAGCGGAAGTCGAAGCCAAGGCGGTCGTCGAGCGGGCCCTGCAAACGATCAACGCGGCCCCGCCGGTGGTGATGGCTGACGAGTCGGTCGAGCAAGCCAAAGCGGACCTCGAATCGTTGCTCGCGTCGCCGACATTCCAACCCGAGCAGGCCCGTCAAACCGCGAGCCAGTCGCTGGAAAGTTTGCAGGACGCGCTGGCCGAGCAGGTTCGCGGCAACCAGAAGTTCGCCGAGGCACGAGAGCAGCAGCGCATGCTCGCCAACATGCCGCCGCTCGAAGGGGCCGACGGCCCCGTCGGCGAGGCATCCGACGCGATCAAGGAAGGCGACTTCTCCAAAGCCACCGAGGCCATCGAGCAACTCGTCGATGACTTCCAGGAGATGACCCCGGAGAAGCAGGCCGAGGCCACCCAGCAGATGCAGCAGATGGCCCAGCAACTCCAGCAGGCCGCGAACAACCCCCAGGCCCAGCAGCAGATGCAGAACCAACTGCAGCAGATGGGCATGAACCAGCAGCAAGCGCAGCAGGCCGCCCAGCTCATGCAGCAGGCCGCGCAAGGCAACCAGCAAGCTGCCCAGCAACTGCAACAAATGGCCCAACAAGCCATGCAGCAGATGAACAACGGCCAAGGCCCGACGCAGCAGCAACAGCAGAAAATTCAGCAGGCCATGCAACAGATGCAGGCCCAGGCCAATACCCAGCAGCAAGCCGCCCAGATGGCCCAGGCCGCCCAACAAATGGCCCAAGCCATGCAAGCCGCCCAGCAGGGCCAAGCTCAGCAAGGACAACAGGGCCAGCAAGGTGGTCAACAGCCCGGCGGTGCCCAACAACAGGCCAACGCACAACAAGGGGCCCAACAAGGCATGCAGCAAGGTGCCCAGCAGATGCAGCAGACGATGCAGCAAATGCAGGCGATCCAGCAGGACATGCAAGCCGTCCGCGCCGCCCAGCAGGCCGCCCAACAAGCACAAGCCGCCGCGAACCAGAACCCCAACGGCCCCCAGGGCAACGGTCAGCAGGGCCAACAGCAAGGCCAACAAGGTCAGGGCGGCCAAGGCCAGGGCCAACAAGGCGGGATGGCCCAAGCCGGCGGTCAGCCCGGCGGCCAAGGCGGCCAACAAGGCCAGGGCAACCAAGGCCAGCAAGGCGGTCAGGGGCAGGGCCAAGGTCAAGGCGGCCAATGGAACCAACCCGGCCAAGGCCAGCAAGGCGGTGGTGGTGGCGGACCCGGCCAAGGGCAGGGCGGCGATCCCGGCAAAGTCGCCGCCCCCTTCGGCGTCAAGCAGGAGTTCTCCCCCTCTGAGAACCAGGAAGACGGCCAACTCCTCGCCAGCTACTACGTTCAGGCCGAAGCCCTCGTCGGTGAAGCCAAGCAGCAACTCAAGGAAGTCGCCGAGTCGGCCGTCAAGAACCAGACCGACGAAGTCGACCAGCAACGCATCAGCCGCGAAGCACAAAACGCCGTGCGGAACTACTTCAACTCGCTCACCGAAGAAAGCGATGAGCAATGAGTCCCCAGCAACACAGGCCGGTTGTACGCCACTTTCTGATTCTCATCGCTCACTGCTCGTTGCTCCTCGCGCTGCTTGCCGGGTGCGACGAAGCAACCGACGAGTTGGTGCTCTACACCTCCGTCGACGAGCCGATCGCTCGACCGATCGTCGAGCGGTTCACGGCTGACACGGGCATCGCGGTCAAGCTCGTCACCGACACCGAGGCAAGCAAATCGGTCGGGCTGGCCGAGCGCCTCCGTGCCGAGCGCGACCGACCCCGTGCCGACGTGTGGTGGGGCAACGAGCCGTTCTACACCGTCGGCCTCGCCGAGGACGGCCTTTTCCGCCCGATCGATATCCCCGCCGATATCCACCCGAGCTTCGTAGGCACCGGAAATTTCTGGGTCGGCAACGGCCTGCGGGCGCGGGTCATCGGCATCTCCGATCAGATGCAGATCGCCCAGAAACCCAACTTTTCATCCCTTGCATTTGCGGAAGGCGTCGTCGCCGCCCGACCCACGGCCGGGACCACCGGCGGACACGTCGCGTTCATCTACGCCACGCTCGGCCAAGACGCCGGCGACGCTTACTTCAGCGCCTTGCGGGACAATGGGATCACCCTCGTTGGCGGCAACGGCCCCGCCGCCCAGGCCGTCGCCGACGGCGTCGCGACCTACGCCCTGACCGACAACGATGACGTCGCCCACCGCACGGGCATCGCTGCCATCATCCCCAACGACACGTTGTACATCCCAACCACCGTCGCGCTGGTCGCCGGCCGGAACGATACCGACGCCGCCAAACTCGCGGCGTATCTCGCCTCCGCCGAAGTCGAAGCCGCGTTGGCCAACGTCGATTTCACCATCGCCTCGGTACGCGATCAGACGACCGACGTCCGCTACGAGGACATCGCCAGAATCCTCCGCCCCGCCATCGCCCGTGCCACCGGCCTCCTCGAAGGCCGCGACCGAAGCGAACTCCCACCGGTTGAGTAGACCCCCGAAAGCCCACGGCTTCAGCCGTGGGTCGGCAAGACCGCACGCACCTGCCGAGTCACACCAAATGGCGACGTCGGGCATTGGTTCACTCCCGCACACTCCCGCAGACCAGCCCGGTCGCGATGCAGAGTCCGGCGAAGCCGAATACGACCAACCGCCCGCGGCCATCCAGGCACGCCTCCATCAGCCGGCCGCCGCGTGTCGTCGCCACCGGTATCTCGCTCGGCGTTTCCACCGCGACCAGCGCGAACGGCGTGCTGGCAAACGGCGATGGCTCCAGCCCGATCGCGACCTGCTCGGCCCCCTCCTCGACACGATTGAGCTGACGCCGCTCGAGCCGCTGGGCCAGTACCGGGTCTTGGCCGATGCGGTTGAGCAGTTGGGCGTTGCGGGCCGCCTGCATGTCGAGGTGATCCAGGTCCTGTTGGAGCACATCACGCCGCAGGGCGAGGTCGCGCGTCTCCGCCGCCGCCGGCACGAGCACCGCGCACGCCATCAGCCCAAGACCGAGACAAAGCACGGGGATCGCCCAGAGGTTGCCAACCGCACGCATTACGTCGTTATCGGCCGACGCGACCGAGGAGCGTGAAGCTGGACCTTCGTCCCCATCGGCACCGCCCGCCGAAGGGCGATGGCTTCGCAATAGGTTGACATTGCCAACTTGTTTGGGCAAACTCATCGATCCGAGTCGATGTTTCACCCACAGGAGAGACCATGCCCGCCCGATTTCGACCCCTCGTCACCTGTGCCGCCTTCACGGTTTTCGCGGCCACGTCGATCGCCCACGCCCAGACCATCGCGCTCTCGACCGCCTCGCCGACCGGCCTCAGCGGCGTCAACTTCGAGAACGACTCCCTCATCCAGTACGACCCGCTCACGGATGTCGCTGCCCAACTTTTCGATCTCGAGGACGAGTTCGGCATCAGCCGCAACCTCATCGCCGCCCACGAGATGCCCAACGGCAACCTGATCGTCTCCACCCAAGCCGGCGACACCATCGGCGGCGTAGCTTTTACCGAAAGCGACCTCATCGAACTCGACCGCACCACCGGGACGGCCTCGCTGTTCTTCGATGCCAGCGCGGTCGGTCTGACCGGACAAGGCGGCAGCGTCCCCAACATCGACGCGGTCTCCGTGCTGCCCAACGGCTTGGTGTTCTTCTCCACACGCAACGACGCGACGCTGTTCGGGGTCGACTACGGCAAGGAAGACTTGATCAGCTACGACCCCGTGGCCGGTACCGCCAGCCTCGCCTTCGACGGCTCGCTCATCAACGGCACGGAGCCCAACCTACGCGCGGCCGCCATCCTGAACGACGAGACGCTCCTTTTCGCCGCGTCCGAAGGTGGCAGTTCGGACACGATGACCATCGGCGGCGTCACCTTCAATCGCGACGACCTCGTGATCTACAACACGCTTAGCGGCACGGTCACCCTCTTCATGGAAGGCGGCGACGAGTTCACCGGCTCGCAGATCGTCGACGCCGTCACCGTCGTAGGCATCCCCGAGCCAGCCACGCTCGGCCTCGCCGCGATCCCGCTGCTGGCACTGGGCCGCCGTCGTCGGTAACGCCGCCATTCCACAAGATCGCGGCTCGCCGCTTCGCGTCGCCGGCATGAACGGGGCCATGCAACCAGCAAGCCCACCGCCCGAAAGCGGTGGGCTTGCTGGTTGATCCGAGCCTCCAGCTCAACCTTTGTTCCACAGCGCTCCGCCGTACACGGCGGCGTCGTCGAGTTGTTCGCTGATTCGCAACAGCTGGTTGTACTTGGCGTTGCGGTCGCTGCGGGCGGGGGCGCCGGTTTTGATCTGGCCGCAGTTGGTGGCGACGGCGAGGTCGGCGATGGTGG
Source organism: Planctomycetota bacterium (assembly GCA_039182125.1). Classification (NCBI taxonomy): domain Bacteria; kingdom Pseudomonadati; phylum Planctomycetota; species Planctomycetota bacterium. Next base: position 72,602 of record JBCDCH010000003.1, on the reverse strand, counting down.
CGTCCTCGGTCTCGCCGCTGCGGTGGGACATGACGGCGGTGTACTTGTTGCGGATCGCCATGTTCACCGCGTCGAGGGTTTCGGTCAGGCTGCCGATCTGGTTGACCTTGACGAGGATGGAGTTTGCACAGCCCTCGTCGATACCGCGCTTGAGGAACTTGGAGTTGGTGACGAACAGGTCGTCGCCGACGAGTTGGACGGTGTCGCCGATCTTGTCGGTGAGGGTTTTCCAGCCGGCCCAGTCGTTCTCGGCCAGACCGTCCTCGATGCTGCGGATGGGGTACTTCTTGCACCAGCCGGCCCACAGGTCGGCCATCTCGGTGCTGCTGAGGATCTCCTGGGTGGAGCTGAAGAACTTGTAACCTTCCTTGCCGTCCTTCTCGGCTTCGTTCCAGAGCTCGGACGTGGCCGGGTCGAGGGCGACGAAGATCTGCTCGCCCCACTTGTACCCCGCGGCGTCGGTGGCTTCCTCGATGACCTTGAGCGCGTCCTCGTTGTTCTCGAGGTTGGGGGCGAAGCCGCCCTCGTCGCCGACGGCGGTGGACATGTTCCGCTTGGCCAGCACCTTCTTGAGCGCGTGGTAGATCTCCACGCCCGCCCGCAGGGCCTCCTCGAAGTTGTCGAAGCCCCACGGCTGGATCATGAACTCCTGGAAGTCGACGGTGTTGTCGGCGTGCTTGCCGCCGTTGAGGATGTTGAGCATCGGCACCGGCAACGTCACCGCGCCGGGCCCGCCGACGTAGCGCCACAGCGGCAGCCCGCTCGACTCGGCCGCAGCCTTGGCGACCGCCAGGCTCACGCCCAGCACCGCGTTGGCGCCCAGCACGCTCTTGTTCTCGGTGCCGTCGATCTCGAGCATCAGGTGGTCGATGCCCGCCTGCTCACGGGCGTCCGTGCCCAGCAGCTGCGGGGCGATCGTGTCGTTGACGTTGTCGACGGCCTTGGTGACGGCCTTGCCGAGGTAGACGTTCTTGTCGCCGTCGCGGAGCTCGACGGCTTCGTTCTCACCGGTGGACGCGCCCGACGGGACGGCCGCGCGGCCGAGGCTGCCGTCCTCCAGCAGCACGTCGACCTCGACGGTCGGGTTGCCACGGGAGTCGAGGACTTGGCGGGCCTGGACGTGTTCGATCATCGCGCTCATCGGGGTTGCTCCAAAGGGTGGTTGGTTGGGGTTCAGAGAGGAATTGGTCGCATGCTAGGGAGGCCGACCCCGCTGCGACGTTGTCGGACGTCGCGCCGGCGGGCCGGACCGACGGGTTGTGACGGCCAGCACGGCTGGCGACCACGGGCAAATCCCGCAGGTTCAACATATGGACTATCGGACTTCTTTTCCCTTGCAGCGCGACCGGTCCATCTGCCAAGCTACCGTGCAGCCAAGCCGCTGACCCGTTCGGGCCGGCGGGGGAAACTGCAGTTACAACGGAATCACCGTCGGTCGTGGCCCACGCCCGCCCGACATCACGTCGCAGGATGCGTATCCCCGCCTGGGGACCTCCCCAAGGGAGACAGTGCCATGTCCAGTTCACCGTCCATCTCGCCCACCCAACGCCGGGGGCTCGCGCCCCGACTCACGACCGCCCGCACCGACACCGCCACCTTCGGCCAGCGGATCGGCAAACTCCGCAGCCTCTTCCCCGACAATCGCCTCTCCACCGGCGAACTGCTCAGCCCCCAACGCATGAGCGCCGCCATCGCCCGCGAGTCGGCATTGGTCCAACGAAAAGGCGGTACCTTCGTGGTGCTGCACCTCTACTGCCGGTCCGCCGCCAGCGCCCGCAAGGTCCGCCGGCGGATGCGCGACCGGATGCGGCTCTCGGACCTGGTCGGCCATGCCGACGACTCGGGCCCGCTGCAACGCGTCGGCGGGGTCGGGATCGTCGCCCTGCTGCCCGACACCAGCGCGTCGGGTGCTTACGCTTTGGCCGTTGATCTTTGCAAAACCCTCTCCGAGCGCCACCGCCCCACCGTCGCTGTCCGGCAATACCCCGAAACACCCGCCGACGCGTGATCGCATGGCGGTTACGCTTCGGGCATGAACTTCGACGCGGTTCAGTTCGTCGACGACTTCCTGCGCGACGCCGCCGGTGCGTCGGACGTTCATGTCGAACCGGTCGCCGATGGGTACGAGCTACGCAAGCGGATCGACGGCCTGCTCACGACCGACGCGACGCTCACCACGGGCGACGGCCGCTCGGTCGTCGCCCGGCTTATGGTGATGGCCGGGCTGTTGACGTACCGCCAGGACGTGCCGCAGGAAGGCCGGCTAACCCATGGCGACGAAGCGGTACGCGTCAGCGTCATGCCGACCACCCGGGGGCTGCGTGCGGTGTTGCGTCTGCCGACGCCCGAGGCGGAGCGGTCGCTCGGTGAACTCGGTTTGCCCGACAATGCCGTTACCCACCTGCACGACTTCGCAGACGGCGACAGCGGCATGCTGCTGGTTGTCGGCCCGGCCGGCAGCGGCAAGACCACCACGCTCTACGCGTTGCTCGGTCACATCGCCGAACGCCAGCCCGGGCTTTCGATCGTCAGCCTCGAAGACCCGGTCGAACGCCAACTACCCGGCGTCACGCAGATCGAGGTCACGCCCTTCGGCGAGCTCACTTACGAACGTGCCCTGCGCAGCATGCTCCGGCAGGACCCGCAGGTGCTGATGCTCGGCGAGATCCGCGATGCCGCGACGGCCCGGCTCGCGGTGCAGGCCGCGCTCTCGGGGCATCGGCTGGTCGCGACACTCCATGCCGCCGACGCCGCCGGCGCGGTCGGTCGGCTCTTGGAAATGGGCGTCGAGCCGTTCGGGATCACGGGCACGCTCTTCGGCGTGCTCAGCCAGCGGCTCGTGCGGCGCAAGACCGACGCCGGCTATCGCGGCCGCACACCGGTCGCCACCTTCGTTCGCACCCGCGACGACCTGCTGCGCCAACTGGCGGCGAGGGAACCGGTCGATCTACCCACGCTTCACGCCGCCGGAGCCGAACTGGTTCGGCGGGGCGTGACCGACGACGCGGAGCTCGTGCTCGTTCTTGGCAGAAACGATCCCGCCGACTGATGGTTTCGCAACCTCGCCCGCAGGTCGGTATAACCGCCGGCATGGGAGCAGCGTTCGAGTATGTCGCGCATGATGCCGCGGGACGACGCTTGTCGGGGCACATCAACGCCGAGGACGGTTCCGCCGCGGAGGCCGCGCTGGTCCAACTCGGTCTGCAAGTTCAGTCACTTTCCCCGACCGAGACCAAGGCCACCCGGCCGATCACTGGCGACGAACTCGCCGCGTTCAACGAACAACTCTTGCACCTGACCCGCGCGGGACTGCCGCTCGAACAAGGCCTTCGGCTCATCGCTGACGACATGCGTGCCGGGCAGGCCGCGACCGTCCGCCGGCTGGCCGACGCGCTCGAAGCCGGCCAGCCGCCCGAGGAAGCGATCAAGTCCGTCGGCGGCAAACTCCCCCCGCTCTACGGCAAACTCATCGCCGCCGGCAGCGCCAGCGGCGACCTGCCCGGCGTGCTGCTCGGCCTCGGCGAACATCTCGACTTGCGCGCCCGGTTGCGTGGTGCAATGTGGCGGGCACTCACGTATCCCGTGGTGCTCTTGCTCGCGTTGCTGGTCGTCGGTGGGTTCATCTCGCTGGCGGTGTTGCCGCAGTTCGAGGTCGTGTTCGACGACTTCGGCGTGCAACTGCCCGTGATCACCGAGTTCGTTCTCACGGTCGGTCGGCTCACGCCCGCCGTTCTCGTGACAACGGTCGTTTTGCTCGTGGTTTGGCCGATTGTTTACGGTCTGTTCATCGCCGGCGGCAAGGGTCAGATGTGGATCGACCAGACGCTCATGCGGGTACCGATGATCGGGCCGGTGTTTCGGTACGGCCTGGTCGCGCGGTGGCTCAACGCCGCCGCGGTCGGGACGCGCGGCGGGCTGGACCTACCGGCCGCGATGGGGCTGGCCGACGATGCGATCGACTCGCCCCGCCTGAGCCGGGACACCAAGCTCGTCCGCGACGCCGTCGAGCGTGGTCTGCCGCCGGACCGCATCGAGGGGCGCGTTCGCACGCTCCCCGCCGCCGTGCCCGCCGCCATGGCCCTCGCCGCACAACAAGCAGAACTGCCGCGAACGCTGCAAACCCTCTCGGATCTTTACCGCCGTCGCGCCGAGCAGTCGGTGCAGCGGTTGCCGTTGGTGCTCATGCCGATCATGCTCGGCGTCATCAGCCTCGTTGTCGCCGTGCTGATGATCGCGCTAATCGCGCCGTTGCTGACCTTGATCCAGACGGTGGCCGGATGAACGACGCGCACCACGAGCCAACACCCGTCACACTCGAGTACGTCGAACCGGCCACGGTCCGCGCCGAGTCCGGCAGCGAGCGCAGCGTGATCGCCGAGATCGGGGTTCGGCTTCTGTGGTTTGGAGCAGGCGTGGGCGTGCTGTTCGGCCTGGTTTACGGACCGCCCGTGCTGTTGGGGGTGAGTGGGCTCGGGCTGGCGACCATCTTCATGGTGTCGGGCCCGCTACTGCTGCTCGCGGCGGTCATGCTCGCGAGCAATCTCAGCCGCCTACGCCAACGCCGTATCGACGCAATCCTCGGGCACATCGCGATGGCGGTTCGGCTGAACCTGCCGATCCCGCAGATGCTTCGTGCCGCCGCCCAAGGCGAAACGTCCACGCGTCGCCGACAACTCACCACCGCCGCCGAAGCGATTACCGCCGGCGTACCGATCGGCCACGCCGTCCATCGCACCACACCCCATCTCGACGGCGAAACCGCCGCCCGCCTCGACGCCGCCGAACGCAACGGCACCCTCGCCGCCGCCCTGGCGCGGATCCACCATACCACCAACGACCAGCCCGCGAGCGTCGACCCCAACGCCCGCATGCTCGCCGTCTACGCAACGGTCGTGGTCGTCTTCACGCTCATCATCACGGCGGCGCTGATGATTTTCGTCATCCCGAGGTATGAGGAACTGTTCGCCGATTTCGGTACGGAGCTGCCGGCCATCACCAAGTCCATGCTCGCGGCAAGCCGCTTCGTGGTCGACTCGTACGGTTGGGTTTTGTTCCTGCCGTTGCTCCTGATCTTGCCATGGATCACCGGGCAGACGCTGCGGGAAATCCGTTCATCGGAACCACGGCGGGCGTTGTTCTTGCCGATGTTCAAATGGGTTGCGTGGCGGTTGCCGTTGGTCGGACGTGCGTGGAAGGCCCGGCAATGGTCGGCCGTGCTCGACGCGACGGCCGACGGGATCGAACTGGGACGCCCTGCAGCCGAGGCGTTGCAAATCGCCGCGGCCCCGGGGATCGCTGGGCCGCTGCGGGTCCGTGTGAACCAGATGGCAGGCGCGTTGCGCCGGGGCCAGCCGTGGTCGGCCGCGGCAAGCCAGGCCGGCATCGGCGGGCGGATGGCACAGTTCCTCGGCAGCGCCGAGCAAACCCAGAGCCTCGCCGCCACCTGCCGGTTCCTCGCGCGCACCTTCGCCGCGACGCATCACCGACTCGCCCACCTCGCCGCCGCGTTGCTCACGCCGGCGGTGACGCTGCTATTGGCCACGCTCATCGGCTGGATCGCGCTGGCGATGTTCCTGCCGCTCATCGACCTGGCCGACACCGTGATGAACATGGAGGGCATGCCGTGAGAAACGTCCAACGCCAACGTGGCTTCTTTGAAATCGACGCCGCCCTCGGGGTCTTCATTCTCGCCGCGGTGCTCGCAACGATCGTCGTCGCGGCGACGGCGATCAACCGATCGAGCGAAGTGCAGGCCGATCGCCGTGCCGCGCTGCGGCTTGCCGAGCGGGCCTTACTCGAACCCGAGGCGTTGCCCGACGATGCCGGCGTGACGTTCGCCGACCTCGGTCAAACAGGCGATGGGCGGCGCTGGGTCGAAGCGACCGCGACGGTCAATGAACAGTCCGCCTCGCTCGTCGCCGCTCTGTCGGAGGTGCCGCGATGAGACACACGCAACGCCGGCGTGGCATCGGCCTGCTGTCGATGTTCTTCATTCTCGCTGTCTTTGCCGTCGTCGCGCTCATCGCCGCGCAAGCGACCCGGCTGAGCCTGCGGATGGTGCAACAGTCACGCGACCTCCAGGAAGCGGCGACGGCGTTCGACGAAGCCGTGCTTCAGATGAGTTATGATATTCGCACCGCACGCACACTCCGCGTCGCGCCCGGCCAACTCGACGCCGGCGCAACCTGGGTGATCGACGGTGAACGACTCGTTCGCGGCGAGCGTATCTACTTCACGCGCCTGGACGGTTTGCGGTTTGAGCCGTGCGACGTTGGCATCCGCCTGATCGTTGGCGACGGCGACGTGCTGGTCTTGGCCAACGCCGAGCGATTGCGGGGTACGCGATGAACCGTGGATTGCCCCGACAACGCGGCATGGCGACGCTGCTCGCCGTGTTGATCCTGACCATCGTCGCCGGCGCGATCGCGGCGGGCATCGGCTACGTCCGCTACGACGCCAAACGCACCGAGCAACTTCACCGTGACGCGCAGGCGCGGTTGCTCTTCATCGCCGCGATGAATGGCGAATCACTGCAACTACCCGACGGACGCGGACGCGTGTCCGTCGAGGGCCGCACCGGGAAAGATGGCCGGACGCAACTCGTCATGGAAGTCGAGATCGACGGCGTGATCCGGCATGCCGTGATCCACGGTGAGCGCGATTAAGGCTGGGCGTCCGGCTCGAAGAAGCCGCGCTTCCACAGCCGATCGAACGCGGCCACGGCGTCGGGGGCGAACGACAGCCCGATACTCTCGCGGATCACACCGGCGGCGTTGTCGTTGGTCCACGCGGGCTTGTACACGCGCCGGTTGGTCAGTGCATCGAACACATCGGCGACATGGGTCAGATTCGCCTCGACCGGGATCGACTCGCCGGCGACACCGTCGGGGTAACCGGTGCCGTCCCAGTTTTCATGATGGTGCCGCGCGATGCGACGGGCGAGATCAAACGTCGGATTGTCGCCGAGGATGCGTTCGCCGTCGATGGTGTGGCGTTCGATGATCCGGCGTTCGTCCTGATCGAGCTTGCCAGGCTTTTTCAGGACCGCGTCAGGAACATGGATCTTGCCGATGTCGTGCAAGACCGAGGCGATGCCGATCCGCCGTGCGACGGCCTTGCCCTCTCCGAGTTCGATCGCGAGCGCTTCGACGGTTCGGCGGATGCGGCGGACGTGCTCGCCGGTGTCTTGATCTTTGGCCTCGGACGCGACGGCGAGCATGGTGACGGTGTCTTCATACGCCGCTTGCAGATCGACGGTCTGTTGCTTGACCACGTCGCCGAGCAGGTTGGTTTCGTGGCGAAAGCTCTCGGCGTTGCTCAATACCGAATTGCTCACTTCGGCGATGGCCTCGTACTGCCGGCGAAAGTCGGTCACGTCGGTCAGTAGGTACCAGCCATCGCCCGCGTCCTGCAAACGGAACACGCCGAGCCCCGCGTCGGTCGGCAACTCGACATCCGCCCGTTCAGGGAGCACGCGTCCACGGAACAGGCACGCCGCCTCGTTAACATCGACCACCCGACGCTCGTCGTCAAGACGGACGGCGGGGATCGGGATTGACGCGAGGTCGGGCATCCCTGATTACGGCAGCGGCACTTCCACCGAACCCTCGGGCGCTTCGAACGCGCCCGCCGGGGGGTCGACGACTTCGTAAGACGCGACGGTCACGACGCCGAGCGGGTCACCAAAGACGCCCTTCTCCGGCGACCAGTCGTAGAACGTCAGCTTGGTCGGCAGCGCGTTGCCACCGACATCGACGTAATCGCTGTAGAGCGCGACATGCGGCTCGGGCGGGCCGCCGCCAAAGGTGACGATGTACGCCAGCGCGGCGAGCGAGCCGTCATCGTTTTTCCAAACGAGGTACCAGTCATCGGGCGCGTCACCGACACCGTCGCCGAAGGTCAACGAAATCGTCGGCTGCGGGTCGCCGGTGAGCGGCTGCATGCCCCCGTCGGCGAGGGTCACGCCATCGTCGTCGAGCTTGAACGGAGCGGCAAAGAAGTAAGGCCAAGTCAGCGCGGCGAAGCGATCGGACGGATCGGCCTCGGCGGCGGGCGCGACGTGACAAGTCTCGCCGTCGAAGACGATGGTCTGGCCACCGGACTCCAGACGCGTGACATGCGCCGGTGGCAAGTACCACATCGGCCCGTCATGGCGCACCGCGCCGCCGAACTCGACGACGACCTGGGCCTTGATGGCGGGCTTGGCGTAGTACACGTCGGCGCCGCCGTGAGCCGTCTCGATCTGCGCAACGAAGGCGGCCGGATCGGTCACGGCAGGCTGGGTCGCGGGCGGCGGACTGGTCAGTGGCCCAATGGCCGCGGCAAGCATGAGCGATGCGATCATGATGAAGTCTCCAGGAGGGATTCGATGTCCTGGCGGATGGACAACGGGTGGATGCTACCAACGTAGCGGATGCTGTTGAGAAAAAGCACCGGCGTACCGGTCACGCCCGACTTTTCGCCGAGCGTCCGCATCTCGGCGATACGAGCCTCATAGGTGTGATTTGCCAGGTCATGATTGAACTTGTACAGGTCGAGTTCGGCACGCACCGCCAGTGAGGCCATGTCGATGTCACACAACTCCTGCTGGTGCTTGTAAAGCAGGTGGTGCATCTCCCAGAACTTACCTTGAGCGGCGGCGCACTCGGCGGCCTCGGCAGCGACCCCGGCGTGAGCGTGGACGCTGTTCATCGGGAAATGCCGAAACGCCACGCAGAGCTGGTCGTGAAAGTCCTCGATCAGTCTGTCGAGCACCGGTATCGCGTTGGCACACGATGGACACTCGTAGTCGCCATATTCGACGATGGTGACGACCGCATCCTTTGCGCCTTTGACGTGATCCTCGTTGCAGACCGGATGAACAAGTTGCGGCTTGGCCTCATCAAGCATGCTCAACCCTAGGCGACGTGTCGCACGCGGCGATCATTGGGTGTTAAGCGACCAGTCGTAGTCGAGGAATTCAACGCTGTAGCCAGTGATGTCCTGGTCGAGGTATTTGTTGATGTAAGCCAGCGTGTCGGCGTTCGAGTCACCGAAATCGACGCCGTACCAGCTGAAGATGCTCGAGAGCTTGGCCCTCTTGCCCGCGTGATCGAACTCGTTGCGGGCACCGTTGATCCACTGCGTGAAGTTCTTCTCCAAGAGCGCGTCGACATTTTCGGCGGTGAAAGCCGTGTCGGCCAGTGGCGGACAACTGATCGCGCCGCAAACCAGTGCGGCGTGGATGCGGGGCTCGTCCCACTGCTCGCGAATCGTCGCGTGCTCGATGTCGTCGAGGCTCATGGTGCCCTTGGTGGTTTCGATGAACTGCTTCTTGAACACGCCGAAACCGAGATCGTTCTCGACGTGATCGACGGGATATTCGAGCAACACCGCCTCGATCATCGACGCGTTGTAGAGATTGATCCAATATGCGAGCCGTTCGGCCTCGGAGAGCGCGTCGATGTCGACCTTGCTCATCATGTCGAGATAAGCATCGAACTTCTGGCGCTCGGCCCCGCCGTTGAGCGCGGCGTAGTCGACACGTTCGTTGTCGACGTGGGCTTGGAGCAGGTCATGGAACGCGGAGTGATCGACATCCATGGTGCCGTCGAAGCTGCCGACGCCGGCGATCTTACCGGCGGCGGTGGAGACGAGCGTGTCATTGGGACCGCCCATCATCGCGGTCGCTTCGGCGGACCCGGCACCGGGCTGGGTCGCCGGCTGCGTCGCGGGATTGGTCGTCGGCTTGGCGCCCGCGGTCGGACCTTGATTGTGGCTCCAGACGCTCTGCGCGAACAGCAACGTGCCGACGAAAGTTACGACGACGCTGACGATGATGGCTGCGATCCAGCCGGCTTTTCCGTAGTGGTTTGCGGTACTCATGACAATGCCTTTCCGTTGACCGTCAGTTGGGTTTCCTTCATCCGCACCGGCGAGGCGGCCAGCCCGTCGACGGCGATGGTCACGCCGTCCTTGTTCACACGTCCGAAGCTCAGCACGCCGGTCGGGCACATCTGCACGCAGGCACTGCATCTTACGCACTCGGGATCACGCATCGGCCGGCCTTTGTTGGCGAAGCTCATGATGTCGATGCCCTGGTGGCACACGCTGGTGCAGACGTTGCAACTGATGCACTTCTTCTTGTCAGGGATGATCGCGAACTGGCCGAAGCGGTGATAGATGTGCATCAACGCGGCCAGCGGACAGGCGAACCGGCACCAGAATCGACCGGAGAACCAGAAGTACAGCCCGACACCCAGCACGCCCGCCCACAGCAAATCGACGAACCACGCGAAGCTGATGAGCGGCGCCTTGTTGGCGAGCCACTCGTAACCGTCCTCGGCCCACATGAGCCAGCCGACCTCGACACCGGGGATGAGCTTGCCAGCGGCCAGCCAGCCGATCAGGCGGAAGGCCATGATGATTAGCGAGAAGGCGAGGATCGCCTGGCCGACCATGTTGAACCGATTCCAGAACGGCCCGTGCGGCATCTTCTCGCGGTGACGGTCGCCGAGCGTCTCGGCGAGCGCGCCGCAGGAGCAGACCCACCCGCAGTAGCTGCCCTTGCCGAGGTAGTAGACCATCGCCGGGATGATCATGAACGTCTGCACGAAGCCGAGAATGAGCCAGCCCCAGATCGGATCGCCGGTGAACCAGTTCCACGCCATCAACGGCCACGCCAGGATCAACCCGTATGCCCGCCAGTAGGACCCGCCGGGGAACAACTGATCCGCGATCCAGCCCAGCGGCCCACCGTCGAACCAGCCGGTCGCGCCCATGTACGGCAGGATGATCTCCGGCAACAGGAACAACGGGATCACCTGGATCGCCATCAGTGAGTAGGTCTGTACCTTCACGTAAGGCGTCTTGCGGCGCATGATCCGGTCGATGCCGAAGATGACGACGCACAACGAGTAGGCGAGCGAGTAATAGAACGACCGGCTACCCATCGAGTTGACGATGACGCCGCCGAGCGTGTCGTCGGCGCGAAAGTAGTTGGTGAACGGCGCGGCGAATAAACCGGTGACCGCTTGCCAGGTCGCGCTCGGTTCCCAGACGAGCCAGCCAGGCCACGCATCCGGGGCAAGTGCCTCGAAGCCGAGCAGACCCTTGCCCGCCTTCCAGTGGTACATCCACATGCAGAAGGTGAGGAACAGGATCAGCGACGTCCACCACCAAAGCGTCCGCTCCCCGCGGATGCGCACGCCGGACTTGCGGAAGAAGCCAAGCGGGGCTTCACGGCCGATCATCAGGAAAACTTGATCGTTCTCGACCGTCGTGGTTTCGCCGTTGTCCTTGAGCTTGATGTCGACCGCGTCCTGTCGGATATCGGTGACATCGGAGTTCATGAGCAGCTTGAGCGTGCCCTTGGCCTCGATGTTCGGTGGGGGTGAACCGCCGTCGTCCTTCATCCATTCGCCGACACTGCTGGACTGACGCGGATCGGAGGATTGCTCGACGCCGACCTCGGCCTCGGGATTCTGGGCCAGAACGGCGATGGTCTCGGCGTTCTCGGGCTTGGGCCGGTTGAACTCGGGCTTGCGATAGCTGAGCGTCACGTCGGCACCGCACTTGGTCAGGGCGATGGCGGTCTCGAGCGCGCTGTCGCCGCCGCCGACGATGAGAATGTTCTTGCCGCAGTAGTCGGCCGGGTCGTGCAGGCGGTGGCTGACCTTTTCGGTCATGCCCTCACCGGGGACGCCGAGGGAGCGGTAGTTGCCGCTGCGGCCGATGCCGACGATGACCCGCTTGGCCTTGATCTTTTCGCCTTCGGTGACGAAGCCGGTGCCGTTGAGATGGACGTTCTCGGGCGTCTCGGCCTTCTTGCCGAGCACCACCGTCAGCGGGCTGCCCTTCTCGATGTGCGTGACGTTGCCCTTGACCCACTTGAGCCCGGTGTCGACGGTCTGCTCCTCGAGGTCTTCGATGAGCCCTTCCTTGATGTCCGACTTCTCGTGCAGCGAGATCCGCCCCTCGATGGGCGTGTCGGTCGGATAGGTGAAGATCGGCTTGCCCTTGGGGAAGTCCTTGATCGTCGAGAACGGCTTGCTCGCTTCGAAGACGCAGTACTTCAGGCCGAGTTCTTCGCACTCGGTCGCCGCAGCGAAGCCGGAGGTACCGCCGCCGATGATGGCCACGTCGAGCACGCCGTCCTGCGCCGATTCGCCCTTGAGTTCCTCGGCGATCTCGCGCACGGCGTTGACACCGGCGTTGGCGCTGAGCTTGAGCAGCGGAATCCCGGTGAGGTCGCCAACGATGTACAGGCCCTTGACGTTGGTCCGGCCTCTCTCGTCAGCGATCGGAAGCTTCTCGGGCTTCCCGGCGGGCCAGCGCGTGTGGAGCCAGTTGGTATATGCGGCGATGGGGTTCATGTGCGTGTCACGTAAAACTGCACCATCCTCCCGCAATCACCGGACGTCCATATCACTTTTGGATGAGTAAAAGAAACAGCATGTTGTCGGTGAACCCCGGGTCCTGCGTCATGCCGAGGTGATCGGTGTGCAGGAACTGGATTCGGTCCCAGGGAATGGGACTGTCCAGCAGCGGCCCCGGGTCGCGATCGAGGATGGCCGCATCACGGGTAACGGTCTGGTCACCGGGGGCACTGGCGACCGTCCGCAGGTCGGGGCCGAGCTTGTCGGCGGTCTGGATGGCGTCCGCGACGAAGAGATATTGTCGCAGGTTCGCGGGAGGATCGGCCTCGACACGGATCGCCGCATGGAATCGTTCGGCCATGTCCACATGCCGCTCGAGCGTTTCCAAAGGCAAGGCATCCTTGCGTGCCCCGACGGGAATGCGCCACAACTCGTGCGTCGGTACGAGTTGGAACATCGACGGGTAGGACTGGAGCACGCGGGCCGGGTAATGCGGAAGGATCGGCGCGAATCGTTTGCCCTCGATCAGCGTCCGTAACGCCTCGACACTCCCGCCGTGCGGCGTGCCGACGAAGATCGCCTTGTCGATGTACTTCGCCCCCGCCCAGGTCGGCGTATCCGGCACCTCGTCCAGCGGCGTCGGGCCGTACATCAAGTAGTACCGCAGCACCAGCCCGCCCATGCTGTGGGCGACGACATCGAACTTGATCGGCCCCGCCGCTTCGACCGCCTCGGCACCGAACAGCCCGATACGCCGTCGGCGCACGACCTCGCGCTCGGTCTCGATGAATGCATGCAGCGCGATCGCCGACTCGCTCAACTCACGCCGCCAGTCGTAGGGAAACTGGAAGCAGGTGAAATGCTCCTCGCCGTAGTCGACACTATCACTCGGGTTGTAATTCATGTCGCGGTCGATGTAACCGCCAACGCCAAGCGTCTTGAGCAGGTTTTCATACGCCGCCTGTTGGAAACCCAAGCCGCCCCACAGATTGAGGCTGAAACGGTCGATCACGCCGACCGCACGGACACCGTCGTCGGACCCGTCAGCGGGCAGGGACATGAGCGCAATGCCTTCTTCGGTCCGCGGATTGACGCTACCTCTGCCAAACTGCCCCCAGACGACCTGCCCGTCCGGCGTTTCGAGCCGCGAGCCGAGGATGCCGGGGATCACGATGACCGGATTTCGATCAGGTGTGCCCGAGAGTTCCTGCGCGGCCTCGTTGTAGATCCCGCCCAGGTCAGGCACGCGCGGACCGCGCGTGCAACCGACCACGGCTACAAGCAACAGCGCAAGCAAAGTAAACCTCACGGTCAGGTTGTAACAAAATCAACCAGTCCGAACAACGCCCACGAATGCTCTTCGAACCGCACCACGCCTAAGCAGCGTCACAAAATGCAATGGTCGGTCACATTCCGACGCTTCGTCAATGGACGCCTTTCTTCCGGTGTCGATGCCGAACGGTCCCACCAATGACCAAGGCGGCCCCGAGCAGGCACACGTCCTTGACCAGATATTGCCCCTGAATCGTCGGCGCCCATGGCACGTGATGGAAAATCACATCGGTCGGCGCAGCGACGAAGGCGATGATCGTTCCCATGAGCCGGATCACGAGCAAACCGATTGCGATCCGAAGCATCGCGTGAAACCAAAGGCATATGCCGATCATCACTTCCCACGCCCCGAGCAACGGAACCGTCACCTCGGGCCGGCCGATGTAAACCGTCTTGGCCACGATGCTCGTGGCCGACACTTCGCCGAAGACCTTGAGCGTGCCAAACCAAACGAACAATCCTCCGAGCATGAGCCGCTCAACGCCGTGACCCGTCCGCGCCATGAATCGGGCGATCACACTGTCGGCTTTGGAAACCAGTTCGCTGACTTCTGTCGATTTCATCGGCCGCACTCCTCATCAGTGACGTCCGACCCAAATATATCAGCGGCACACCATCGAATCGCAGCTTCAGCCGAGTCTCACAAACTTCTTCTTCCCCAACTGCAAAACGCCACCACTCACGGTCGCGTCGATGTCGGCGACCTTCTCGCCATCCACACGGACGCCGCCTTCGTTGATCTTTCGTCTGGCTTCGCCCTTGCTCCTGCAGAAGCCGACTTTGACGAGGACGTCGAGGATGTTGCCGGTGGCCGAGGCGGTGGGGATGTCGTCGGGGATGCCGCCGTGGGTGGCGGTCATGAACTGCTTCTCGGCGTCGTCGGCCGCGGCAGCGTCGTGGAACTCGGTGACGATCAGCTTGGCCAGGCGTACCTTCGCATCGCGCGGCGACTCGCCGTCGTGTTGCTCGGACTCGGTCAGCAGCGTGAAGTACTGCGCCATCAGCTCGTCGGGCAGCGACATGACCTTGCCGAACATGCCGCCGTCGCCGCCAGGGGGGTCGGTAACGGCGATGTAGTTGCCCTTGGACTTGGACATCTTCAGCGCCCCGTCGGTGCCGACCAGAAGCGGCGTGACGATCACGACCTGCGGGGCCTTGCCCTCTTGCTGTTGGAAGTCGCGACCGACGAGGTTGTTGAACAGTTGGTCGTTCCCGCCGAACTCGATGTCAGCGTCGATCGCGACGCTGTCCCAACCCTGCAGCAACGGGTAGATAAACTCGTGCAGACCGATCGGCGTGTTGCTCTCGTAGCGCTGCTTGAAGTCATCACGCTCCAGCACCTGCGCGACGGTCTTTCTTGCGGCGAGTTTGATGAGTTGCGTCAGGTCCATTTGCCCGAGCCATTCGCTGTTGCGGCGGACTTCGAGGGCATCATCGTCGGTGCGCAAGACCTTGCCGACCTGGGCGATGTACGTCTCGGCGTTGGCGGCGATCTGCTCGGGGCTCAAAAGCGGCCGCGTCGTGTTCACGCCGGTCGGATCACCGACGGCGGCGGTCGCGTCCCCGATGATCAGCACGGCCTTGTGGCCCCAGTCCTGGAACTGGCGGATGACCTTGAGCGGCACGCAGTGGCCCAGCGTCACGTCCGGCGCGGTTGGGTCCATGCCGAGCTTCACGCGGAGCTGTTTGCCCGACTTCGCGGCGTACCCGAGCTTCTTGATCAGCTCGTCTTCGGAAACGATGCGCTCGCAGCGGCGGCGGAGGGTTTCGATTTGATCGGCCGGGCTCATGGGACCGGCATGCTACGCGGGCACGTCGGCATAGAGCAGCAAGACGGCCAACGAGAGGTTGAACGTGTTGAACGCCGCGTGCCCGACGATCGGCGTCCAGATCGAACCGGACCGGTCGTAGGCGTAGCCGAGCAGGATCGAGAGCGTGAAGATCGCCGGCCAGGAAAAGAACGGATGAATCACCGCGAAAACCAGCGAGCTGATGAGGATCGCCAGCCACCGCATGCCCGCCTCCTTCATCGGATCAGCCAAACGCGTCAGCCCGGCCCCGAGCGCCCCCTGCAGCAGCCCACGAAACGCGATCTCCTCCGCGATCGGCACGAGCAACCCGACACCAAGGAACATCCCGGCCACCAACAACCAGTCGGTTTCCAGGCCGGCGAGCAGCGGATGGGACTCGTCCAGCGACGCACCAAGGTGGTACCGCACGAGTTGCGTACCCATGGTGACAAACAACACCACCGGGATGATCATGGGCACCGACAGTGCGCCGTGCGCGAACCCGATCGGCTTCCACCCGAGTCGATGCCACGGCTTGAGCGGAAGCAACACGCCCGCCAACGCCACGACCGGGATGATGACCAGCCAGGGGCCGACACTCACCGCGAGCAGGTAGCGTATCTCCTGGATCGCCTCCTGCATCTCTTCCACGCCGCCGACGAAGGCGACGACAATCCCGACGGCCGCGAGTTGGGCGAAGAACCACACGAACAGGCCGATGCCGAACAACGCCCAACGGATCGGTGCTTCGTTGCGCTCGGGCTGACGTGTACCGAGCAGGACGCCCTTCCATCGAAGCAAGCCCAACCCGACCGCCAAGACAACAATGCCGGCCGTGAGCAGGCCCGTGAAAGCGAACATCACCAGCAACGCGGTTCCCTGATCGACCGGTGAGGCCACCCCCGACGAAGCCAGCGCGGCCGCTGCGAACATCGGCGTCACGTTACTGATCGCTTTCGTTGTTGAGCTTCAACCCCTTCTTGGTTCCTTCGGTCTCCGACGGCTGAGTGGACGGTGCGTCGGGTTCTTCCTCGTCGTCGGCGGGCCGAGATGTCGGACTATCCGGTTTGACGATCTCAAGTTGGTCGGGATCGCGCAGGATGATCTCGGGCCGGCCCTTAAGTTCCTCGATGTGGCCACCATAAAGCACGAGCTTCCCCGTGATGCGAACGCGCCTGCCGGCGATCGCCTTGGCGACGTCTCCGTCGAACGCTTCGTCGAACTTCTCCCGCTGCCGCTCGAACAGCGCCGCCATGAAGCCCTTCTCCCCGACATCCTTGAAGCGGATGTTCATGACCTTTCCGCTACGACTCCACGCCGCATGCTCAACCATCCCCTCGACGGTAACACGGTCATCGACCTTCTCAAGAAGCGCGTCAGTGTCCGAAACGTCCAGCGGGGCAAGGGCAAATAGAAACAGCAACGGCAAACAGATCAGCGAGCGAAGCATCGCACGAGTGTATCAACCTTCGGACCGGCGGCTAAGCCGAAGATGCACCGTCACTCACGAGCTATTCGAATCGATCAAAGAACGGCTCACCGCATCCTCGCCCCAGCGGCCGCCTCGGTCGGTCAACGCCGAAATCTTCGACGTGTCAGCCATCGTCGCTTACCCAACATCGGTCAGTTCTTCATCAACCGGCGTAGCACCGTTTGGAGGATGCCGCCGTTGCGGTAGTACTCGACTTCCACGGGAGTATCGACGCGGCAGACGGTATCGAACTGCATCGTCGTGCCGTCGACGCGGGTCGCGGTGACGTGGACGGTTTGGCGGGCCTTGAGGTTGTCGTCGACGGCGATGTCGAAGGTTTCGGTGCCGTCGAGGCCGATCGTGTCGGCGGACTGGCCCTCGGCGTACGTCAACGGCAGCACGCCCATGCCGACGAGATTGGAGCGGTGGATGCGCTCGAAGCTCTCGGCGATGACGGCCTTCACGCCCAACAGGATCGTCCCCTTGGCCGCCCAGTCGCGGCTGCTGCCCATGCCGTAGTCCTTGCCGCTGAGCACGACCAGCGGCGTCGCGCCGGCGGTCGGGGCAATGTCGGGATCGGACGTGTTGGCCACGCCATAGGCGCGGGCGGCGTCGAAGATGCTCGGGTAGTCGCCGTCGTCGCCGGTGGTGGTGACGGTGCCGGCGGGTAGGTCGCCATCGCCCATGTACTTGGTCCAGCCGCCCTCGGTGCCGAGGGCGAGTTGGTTCTTGAGGCGGATGTTGGCAAAGGTGCCGCGGACCATGACGCGGTCGTTGCCGCGGCGTGCGCCGAAGCTGTTGAACATGCTGCGCGGCACGCCGTTGTCGATGAGGTACTTGCCCGCGGGGCTGTCGGTCTTGATCGCGCCAGCGGGACTAATGTGGTCGGTCGTGACGCTGTCGCCGACCTTCACGAGCACCTTCGCGCCCTTGATCGGCTTGATCGGCTCCGGCTCGGCACCGAGGTCCACGAAGAACGGCGGCTCCTGCACGTACGTGCTCTTTTCGTCCCACTCGAACAGCTCGCCGCCCTTGACGGGGATCTTGTTCCAGTCTTCGTTCTTGTCGGCGACGCCGGTGTACTGAGCGCGGAACATCTCGGGCGTGATGCACTTGGCGACGGTCTCCTCGATCTCGGCCTGCGTGGGCCAGATGTCCTTGAGGTAGATGTCGCGGCCGTCGACGTTCTGGATCGGCTCGTCGGTGAGATCGACGTCCATGCTCCCGGCCAACGCAAACGCCACGACCAGCGGCGGGCTCGCAAGGTAGTTCGCTTTGACGTGTGGGTTGATCCGACCCTCGAAGTTGCGGTTGCCCGAGAGCACGCTGCACGCGACGAGGTCGTTGGCCTCGATCTCACGGCTGATGTGTTCCGGCAGCGGGCCGGAGTTGCCGATGCAGGTCGTGCAGCCGTAGCCGACGGTGTTGAAACCGAGGTTGTCGAGCTCGGTTTGCAGGCCGGACTTCTCCAGGTAGTCGGTCACAACGCGGCTGCCGGGCGCGAGCGACGTTTTGACAAAGCTCGGCACCTTCAGACCCAGCGCGTTGGCTTTCTGCGCGACCAAACCCGCGGCGACCATCACGCTCGGGTTGCTCGTGTTGGTGCAGGACGTGATCGCGGCGATGACGATGTCGCCGTGTTGAAGGCCGTCCTTGGGGTGCAGCTTCTGCTCGATGGCCCCGGCAACGGACGCGGCGGTGTCGGCGACGGCCTGGAGCGCACTGCCGACAACGCTCGGCTTTTCGTCGGCGTGCTGGGCCGCATCGGCAGCGTCGGCGCTGATGTCGCTGTGTACCGGGCCATCGGTCGCCCAGCGATCGAGCCGCGGGACTTGGCCGTCGAGGTTCTGGCCGAAATCGTCCATGAGCACGCTGCGGAAGCTGCTGCGCGTTTGCGTGAGTTCGATGCGGTCCTGCGGACGGCGCGGGCCGGCGACACTCGGCGTGATCGTGCCGAGGTCAAGCTCCAGCAGGTCCGTGAACACCGGCTCGCAATCGCTGTCGCACCAAAGGTGGTTCGCTTTCGTGTACGCCTCGACGAGTTCGATCTGCGACTCCTCGCGGCCGGTCAGACGCAGGTAGTCGAGCGTCTTCTCGTCAACAGGGAAGAAGCCCATCGTCGCCCCGTACTCGGGGGCCATGTTGGCGATGGTCGCGCGGTCGGCGACGGACATGTGCTTCATGCCGGGGCCGAAGAACTCGACGAACTTCCCGACCACGCCGTGGCCGCGGAGGATCTCCGTGACACGCAGGACAAGGTCCGTTGCGGTCGCGCCTTCGGGCAGTTCGCCGGTGAGCTTCATGCCAACGACCTCGGGGGTGAGCATGTACGTCGGCTGCCCGAGCATCGCCGCCTCGGCTTCGATGCCGCCCACGCCCCAGCCCAGCACGCCCAAGCCGTTGATCATCGTCGTGTGCGAGTCGGTACCGACGAGGCTGTCGGGCATCGCGACGCCGCCCTGCTCCAAGACCACGCCGGCGAGATGTTCGAGGTTCACCTGGTGCACGATGCCGATGCTCGGCGGGGTCACGCCGAAGTTGTCGAACGCCTTCTGCCCCCACTTCAGGAACTCGTACCGTTCCCGGTTCCGTTCGAACTCGATCTGCGCATTCTTCACCAGCGCCAGCGGGTTGGCATACTCGTCGACCTGCACCGAGTGGTCGATGACAAGGTCCACCGGCACCAACGGATTGATTTTCTGCGGATCGCCGCCGGCCCGCTTCATCGCCGACCGCATCGCCGCCAGATCCACCACGCACGGCACGCCGGTGAAGTCCTGCAAAATCACCCGCGCCGGCTTGAACGGCACCTCGGTCGCTTCGCCCGTCGGACTCCACGCCGCCAGCGCCCGCACCGCGTCCTCGTCCACCTCGAACCCGTCCATGTTCCGTAGTGCCGCTTCGAGCAAGACCTTGATCGAGAACGGCAGCTTCGACACGTCTCCGAGCACCCCAATGTCGAAATACGTCAACTCCCGCCCCCCGCTGGTCAACGTCTTGCGGCTCCCGAGCGGATTGTGGTCGGCGTTCAAATAGACGGCTTGTGCGGCAGATTGGCTCATACGCCCGATCCTAGGGATCGGCGGCCCCGTCGCCATCGGTGCTTTTGCGACGCGGCTCGGCGAGCCACCGCAGCAGGTCGAGCACCAGCGCCGGACCGTCCAATGCGGACAGATCGACAAGGATTTCATTGTTTTGCAGGCTATTGACGACGACCCGCCCCGAGCCGAGTTCACCGCACACCAGCGCCGGCACCGTCGCTGGGGCGTTGGGATGGGTCGCCTTGAGCCGTTGCAGGTTCTTCCGCAAAACCGTGGTCGCATCGGCCCGCGGCTGATAAACCGGGCCGCAGGCACTGGCCGTGCGATCCCGTTCGACCACCGATGGCACCGCAGGATGCCGCCCGACCACCCGCAGAGGCACGGGCAAACCATGCGGCGTGCTGTGAAAATCCGTCACGTCACTTGCCGAGAGAAAGACCGCTCGCAAGTCCGGATTGTTCGCGGGGATCGTATCGAGGCCAATGTAACCTTCGTTGTGTAATCCGACACCACTCTGAACGGCATCGCAAACCGCGCGTAGCACGGCGGCCGATGTCATCAGGTCAAAGCCCAACGAGATCACGTCCAGCGTCCGCAGCGCCTCCGCGTCGGTCGCATCGATCAGCCCGGCATTGAGCTCGTAGTCGCGCAGCGTTGCTTCGACCGGCCCCTTGTCGCTCGTGCCGGGCTCGATCAGCCCGACCAGTTCCACCGGACCGCGCTCGACGTATTTGCTGATGCTCACCTGCCACTCCGGCGGAACGATCATGCGCATCATCGAACTCTGACGGCTGATCGTGCCCCAACCGACGAACACGCCGGCACGTATCGGCCGAGACCAACCCGGGAGATACACGGCGTTAGCCGCTACATCCTGCAGCAACCCCTCCCAACTGGCGGCCATACGCAAACCGTCCGGCTCAACGTGGACATTGCACCACAACGCCGACGCGAGATGAACGGCATCGTCGAAGATCGAGGCCACGGTGACGACATCCGCGTCGAACACGCCCATCTCCCGCAGAACCGACGCGAGCCGCTCCAAAACCGCAGTCACCCGTCGACTCATCGTGGATACGTCGACCCGTGCCCAATCCGCCAACACGCGCAGCGGTTCCCGACTCAGAAACCGGCGCCGCAGCAACTCGGCATCGTTGTCCGGGAGCACACGCAACGCCGCCGGCAACTGATTCCGCGCGAGCTCCCTGGTGAACGCGGCACTGCGATGCACGTCGGCTTCACCGGCGACCTTCACCCGCCGATCCCGCTCACGCACCTCGCGGCGGATCAGATCAACCGACACACTCCGGGCCGTCGCCGCGAGCCACGCTTCGAGGCGACCGTGGACGCGTTGACGATGCTGCCAGAATCGCAGGAACGTCTGCTGGATCGCGTCATCCACATCGTTCGGATCGCTCAGCCAGCGTTGGCAGACCGATGCGACCAGGGGCCGTTGGTGTTCGATGAGCGCGTACCAATCCCGCACGCCCGGCTCATCCAGCGCTGGCTTTGACGTTGATTGCATGGCCCGGGACCGATTTCGTGGCATCGCTGCTTAGACCTAAGACGCCCGCATCCGAAAAATTGGCACCGACGATCAAAAAAATCCGGAAATCTCGCAAAAGTGCCCGGAGTCCGACGTTTCAGGGGCATGACCCATGAGCACATGAAGCCGGTGTTTCGCCAGTGCGTTGGCATTTGGGGGCTGTTGCTTGTTCTGACAGCGATTTTCCTTGGGCAAGTGCTGGCACAACGACAGGCGAACGTACACGACGAGATCGTCGCAATGCTGCGTGCGGAGGAGGCCGCGCACATACCAGGCATGACGGCTTTCGAAGACGCGCTTGTGGCGTTGGGCGGTTCGGCCGTGCTGGACCGGCCGGTGGTGTTCGGGATGACGCCGTTGATGCTGGCGGCGCGGGCCGATCGGCCCGACCTGATCCGCCGACTACTCGCACAAGGGGCATCGGTCGACGCAGCCGGGTCCGACGGAAACACGGCCTTGGTGTTGGCGTGTCGCAGCGGTTCCCCTGCCGCCGCCCGCGCGTTGCTCGACGCAGGGGCAGACCCCAACCCGGCCAGCTCACGCCAACGCCCGCTCGACTTGGCACGGGCCAGAGGCGATCATGCCCTCGCCGCTCAGTTGCAGGCAGCCGACCGGCAACGCAGCGATCGGCATCAAGTCAGTTCAGCATTGCGGTCCCGCGTGCAATCGCGATGATTGCGGTATGACCTCGAAAAAAGTGAAGACCTTGTTGAATGCCGTCGGTATCGCTGCCCTGAGCGTTGGCCTCGCCGGCTGCGCCAAGTCGAGCGACGACGTTTCGGCCGAAGCGGTCAAGGACGAGCGGGACCGGCTCGCGGCACAGCTCGAAAAGGAGCAGGCCGACCGGATCGCGCGGGAGTCGGAGCTTGCGGCGGCGAAAGCCCGCGCCGAGCGTGCCGAGGCGGTGGCGAAAGCCGAGCGTGAGTCCGAGGCAGCCGCCGCGAAGGCTCAGGCCGAACGTGAAGCCGCCAACGCGAAAGCCAAAGCGGACGCCGCGGCCAAGGCAAAAGCCGACGCCGAGAAGCGTAAGGCGGAAGCGGCCAAGGCCGCCGAAGCCGCACGGGCCGATGCCGCCGAAGCGACCCCGCAGGTCGAGATGAGCAAAGACGCCGCCCCGGAAATGAGCAAGGACAGTCCGACGACGGCCCCGGCGGCAACCCCGGCGACCGACGAAGCCCCGACGATGGGCAAGGACACCTCGACCCAGCCCGCCACCGGACCGGCAACGCAGCCGACCACGATGCCGAGCACGCCGGACTTCGAGAAGTAAGCGCCCGGCAAGTAAGCGCCGGCCCACATCCGTCGTTCAAACCACGGCGCGGCTGTAAGCTCACTGTCCATGTCCCGGCGCACCGGCATTCTCCTGTTGTTGCTTGCCGGGGTGATGTGGTCATTGTCGGGCATCGCGGTGAAGTTGGCCGATGCGCCGCCGTTGTGGTTCGCGGGGTTGAGGTCACTCGGGGCGGCGTTGGTGTTGCTGCCCATGGCGCTACGCAACGGCGGTTGGCCACGCGGATCGGTCATGGGGACGTGCGTCGTGGCACACACGGTCATGGTCGGGACGTTGATCGCGGCGATGACCGTTGGCACGGCGGCGCAAGGAATTCTGCTGCAATACGTCGGGCCGGTGGTGTGTGCCTTGCTTGGGTACGCCCTGGTAGGCCGGACGCTGCGCCGAAACGTTCGGTTCGGCCTGATCGCCGCGGTGGTCGGCGTGGGTGTGATGGTGTTCGCCGATGGCGTGCCAAGCGACTTCACGCCGCTGCTACTCGGCACGGCTAGCGGGCTCGCCTACGGCAGTGTGATCTTCCTGCTGGAGCGGATCGATGCAGTGACGGACGGGCCGGTGGATGCGTTCAAGATCGTGTTGCTCAACAACGCGGGGAGTGCGGCGGTGCTGTTACCGATCGCGGCCGGCGTCGACGCGATGCCGGGCGTCGCGGTGACCGTGTTCATCCTCGGCGTCGGCGTGGTGCAGATGGCGATCCCGTATGTGCTGTTCCAGCACGGCATCCGCACGGTCGTCCCGGTTGCGGCGGCCCTGATCGTGCTCATCGAGCCGGTGCTCAATCCGACGCTCGTCTGGGCGTTCCACGGCGAGGCGATGACCGTCGGCACGATCATCGGCGGCACGGTGTTGCTCTTCGCCGCCGGGCTTGCCGCGACGGGACGCGAACCCGCTACCCCTCCGCCGGCTCGATGAACGCTTTCATTCCGCTCTTGCACGTGGGGATGCGCGGGTCGAGGCCGAAGGCTTCGATTTGTGCAACCTTCAACTCGGCCTTCTCCCTGTGCATCGTCGCAACGATCGCGCGGCCTTCGCTGTCGACCCGCTTGGCGAGTTGGAAGCCCTTCACTTCGTTGTAGCCGAACAGGCCGGCGAGCATCTCGATAACGTACTCGTAAGTGTGCGACGCGTCGTCGAGGAGAACGACGTTGTACGGCGGGAGTTTTTCGAGCTTGTGGGTACTTTCGGGCCGGGCGGCCGTCGCGGTGCTGCCGTGAGTTTTCTCGTCGGTGTTCTTCGGTTGATCGGCCATGTTCCGCTCCCGTGCGAGGTGTGCCAATAAGCATGCGCTGGTCGGGGACCGGGGTCAACGTTTCTCGGCGGCATCGGCTACGATCGCCGCCCACCTTGCGTCGTGTCCCGCTCCAAACCGTTGCCGTGATCGCGTTCGGCGTCTTCGTTTCCTACGCGGTCCGCGGCTATCAGTTCGGGCTGAGCAACCACCAGGTCTACCTGCTCGACGCCCTGCGAATCAACGATCCGGCGTTGCTGCAAAATGACTGGTGGACCGCCAACACGTTGCAATATCACTGGCTGTTTTCGTACTTCGCCGCTGCGGTCATGCGGCTGGGTATCGAGGTGCCCGCCTTCTTTATTGCACACCTCGCGACCGTCGTTTTGTTGCACATTGCATGGTGGCGGATCGTGCGGCTATATCGGGGTGGCGTCGCGACGTACATCGTGAGCGTGTTGCTGTATCACGCGCTGCTCGGCGGGTTCGGGCTCGGGTTCTACGCGTTCCTGCAGGACAGCGCGTTTCTGCCGAGCAACGTCGCGGCGGTGGCATTGCTGTGGGGAGTTTCGTATTGGCTGATTCGGCGGGATGTCGCGGCCGGGCTGTGCGTGGGATTTGCCGGGGTGTGGCATCTGAACTACGCGGTCGTCGGGGTTGGCGCGTGGGGGATTTACCTCGTGTGGCGGTTGGGGTTTGCCCGGGGTGACTGGCGACCGCTCGCCTGGGCGACACTCGCGGCATGGGGGCCGTGCCTGCTCAACATCATCCCCGCACTGATCGGCAAGGCCCAGACCGACGACCTGCGCATCCCGCTCGACGAGTACGTCGACCTGTACGTCAAACTGCGCCACCCCCACCACTACCACCCCGTCTCCTGGCCGGTGGTGATGTGGATCACCTTCCTCGCACCGATCCCGCTGGCATGGCGGGCTTGGAAGATCGTGCCACGAACCATCGCCTGGCGACGTGGCTCGGCCTTGGTGTACGCAACGCTGGCGGTGTTGCTCATCGCTTTGCTCGGGGCGGGGATCTTCTGGACCAGCGGCACGCTCATTCAAATGTCACTTTGGCGCTTCAGCGTCTTCCCGAAGTTGATCCTCTGCGTCGCGGCGAGCGTCTGGCTCGTCGCCGCTTTGAACCGTGGGCGAGACTCGTCCAGCCGGACAACGGCGTGGGACCGGCGCGGCGCGTGGTTCATCGCCGGTGGTGTTCCGGCCATCGGACTTGTCTCGCTGTTCACCGGCATCGTCCCCGAAGATCACGTGCTCACCGGTTGGACGGTGCTTGCGTGCATCGCCGCCGGTTTGCCGATCGCGCTGGGGCGTTGGTGGTTCGCGTTGCCGGGGCTGGCGTTGATGGTGGCAACGCTCGGCTGGAACGGCACCGCCGAGAAGCCCGGCGACCCCGCCCTGCGCGAAGTCGCCGCATGGGCCCAAACCAACACGCCGGCCGACGCGGTGTTCGTCGTGCCACCGGGCAACACCGCCTTTCGCCTCGATGCCCGGCGGGCCGCCGTCGTGACGTTCAAGCATGTCCCGCAACTCTCGGGCGAGATGCGAACCTGGCGCAACGCGTTGCAGGACGTGTTGGCGATCGACGACCTGACCACGGTGCCCGGCACGTTGCCGGAAAAGCTCTCGTGGATGGACCAGCGCTACCGAACGCGCCCGCTGCACGAACTACGCGGCGTTGCCACGGACTACGACGCCGACTTTGTCGTCGCGCCGCCGACCGACGGCGAGTCGGCCGCGTTCGTCTCTGGCGACCGACGGTGGGCGGTGTATGTTGTCGAAACCGATGCCTCAAGCGATCCAAACTAGAGCCTTCGCCCGCGCCGGGCTGGTCGGCAATCCGTCGGACGGCTACTTCGGCAAGACGATCTCGATCATCGTCCGCGACTTCGGCGTGACCGCCACGCTCACGCCGGCCGAGCGGCTCACCATCGAGCCGAGCCCGGCCGACCTGTGCGACCACGACTCGGTCGACGAGTTCCTGCGCCACACGAAACTCATGGGCTACTACGGCGCGCTTCGGCTCATGAAAGCGGCCGTCGCGAGGTTCCACACGTGGGCCGACGCCGCAGGGCACGACCTCGCCGGGCGCGGCAACTTCAAACTCGCCTTCACGACCGACATCCCCCGCCTCGTCGGCCTCTCGGGCAGCAGCGCGATCGTCGTCGCCACGCTCCGCGCCCTTGAGAAGTTCTACGGCGTGATGATCCCGATGTCGCAGATGCCGACCGTTGCCCTCGAAACCGAAACCAAGGAGCTGCACATCGCCGCGGGGCTGCAGGACCGCGTGGTGCAGACGTACGAGGGGATTGTGTTCATGGACTTCGACCGCAAGCTCGTCGAGGAGACCGGCGGCGGTCGTTACGAGTCGCTGACGCCGGAGGTGCAGCCGCCGATCTATGTCGCCTTCGACGCCGAGCGTGCCGAGGTGAGCGACGTCGCCCACCGCAACCTGCGGGCCGCATGGGAGGCGGGCGAGAAGGACGTGGTGCAGGCCATGACCGACCTGCGCGACCTGACCGACCGTGGCCGCGCCGCGCTACTCGCTGGCGACGTCGACGAACTCCACGAAGTGACCAACGCCAACTTCGACATCCGCAAGAAGATCATGTCCATCGCCCCGGAGAACCAACGCATGATCGACACCGCCCGCGCCGCCGGCGTGAGCGCCAAGTTCGCCGGCAGCGGCGGTGCGATCGTCGGCGTCTACCGCAACGACGCCGAGTACGCCGCCGCGAAAAACGCGCTCGCCGGCATCGGCTGCACCACGTTCAAGCCGACGATCTTCGCGGAGGCCCAGTCATGAAGACGCTCATCCCCGCCGCCGGCTTCGGGACGCGCATGCTGCCCGCCGCGAAGGCGGTGCCCAAGGAGATGTTGCCGGTGCTCAACGTGCCGGTGATCCAGTACGTCGTGCAAGAACTCGCCGACGCCGGGTGTGACGACGTGCTGCTCGTGGTCAGCGACGACAAGAAGGCGATCGAGGATCACTTCGACCGGCGCGGCGAACTCGAACGCCGACTCGACGAAAAAGGCAAGCGCGCGTTCGTCGCATCGGTGGACGCGTTGATGGAGCGGGTGCAAGTTTTTTCGGTGCGTCAGCGCGAGCAACTCGGGCTCGGACACGCGGTGCTCCAGGGCAAGCGGCACGTCGGCGAGGAGCCTTTCATCTGCGCGCTTGGCGACACGATCTTCTCCGGCGGCACCGCGCCGGCGACGCAACTGATCGAAGCCCAGAAGCGCCTCGGCGGCAGCGTCGTCGGCCTGGAGCGCGTGCCGACCGATCGCGTGGGTCGCTACGGCATCGCGGCCGGCGAGATGGTTGATCACGCGACGATGCGCGTGAGCGGGTTCGTGGAAAAACCCGCTCCAGATGCGGCTCCGAGCGACCTCGCCATCGCCGCGCGGTACCTGCTTTCGCCGACGATCTTCCCGCTGCTCGAAGACACCAAACCCGGCGCCGACGGCGAGATCCAACTCACCGATGCGTTGCAACGCCTGTGCAATATCGAGCCGGTGCATGGCGTCGTTCTCGAGGCACAACGCCACGACATCGGCAACCCGACCGACTGGCTCGAGACCAACCTGATCTACGCGGCGCGTGACCAGCAGATGCGCGAGCGCATCGCGCCGTTGGCGCGCGAACTTTTCGGTGGATGAGCCGCGCGCGAAACGCCGACAAACAGTTGACCGAACGCATCATCGCGTTACATTCATGACATCACCAAAGGTGTTCAATCACCCAACGGTGATGAACTTGCGGTTCGAGGGAAGTGGCTCCCCCTCGAACCGTTTTTGTTTGCGCAGTTTTGATTCGCGCTCGAACGCCCACGCCTTCAGGCGTGGGTCGGCAACCGCGAACGCGTCGGCGCGGACCCACGGCTGAAGCCATGGGCGTTGGGCGCGCTATCGGCCGCGCTTCTTATCGAGCCAAACCTTGAGTTGCTTCCACGTGCGCGTGTTGAGCACGTGCTTCTTCTCCAAACCGGCGCGGCGGGCGACGTCGATGCCGGGCTGCAAACCCGAGAGTCCGTCGGTGCCGTGGGCGTCGGTGTTGATGACGAGCATCACCCCGGCCGCGGCGGCTTTTCGCGCGGGGACGTCACCGAGGTCAAGACGCGGATAGCTCGCGTTGATCTCCAGCGCACAACCGGTCGCCTTGCACGCCTCGAACACCGCGTCCAAGTCGAGCGGCAAGCCCTCGCGCTTGTTGATGTACCGCCCGGTCGGGTGGCCGATGACGCAGACGTTGGGGTTCTCGATCGCGGCGATGATCCGCGCGGTGGCTTTGGCACGGTCCTGCTTGAGCGCGGTGTGCGGGGAGGCGACGACCCAGTCGAGCTTTTCGAGGACGTCGTCGGGGTAGTCGAGCGTGCCGTCGGCGAGGATGTCGACCTCGCTACCGGCGAGCATTTCGATGCCGTCGATCTTCTTGTTGATCTCGTGGATGGTGTCGATGTGGTGGAGCAGGCGGTCGGCGTCGAGGCCGTTGGCGATGACGCTGCTCTTGGAGTGGTCGGTGATGGCGAGGTACTTGTGGCCCAACGCCTTGGCGGCCTCGGCCATCTCCTCGATCGTGGCACGGCCGTCGGAGGCGACGGTGTGGGTGTGCAGGTCGCCGCGCAGGTCCTTGAGTTCGAGCAGGTCGGGGAGCTCATCGGCCTGCGCTTTCTGCACCTCGCCGCGATCCTCGCGCAGCTCCGGCGCGATCCATGTCATGTCCAGCGCGGCGTACACGTCCCCCTCATTCGCCGACGCCACCGGCTCAACGTCCGCCGGCGGCAGGCCCGGCTTACGGTCGGCCTTCTCCCACTTCTTCGTTTCGTACAGGCCCCAGTCGTTGAGCGTCAGGCCCTTGTCGTTGGCGATACCACGCAAGGCGACGTTGTGTTCCTTGCTGCCGGTGAAGTGGATGAGGGCCGCGCCGTAATGCTTCTCGGGAATAATCCGCAAGTCGACCTGCAGGTCGTCGCCGACGAGCACGCTGCACTTGGTCGGGCCCTGGACCAGCACCTTCTTCACGACGTCGAGCTTCGCGAAGGCGGCGGTGATCGCGGAGCCGTCGGCATCATCGGCGACGCGTGCGATCAGGTCGACGTCCTTCACCGTCTCGCGCCGCCGCCGCAGGGACCCGGCCGCCTCGGCTTCGAGCACGCCTTCCAAGCCGCGGCCCGCTTCGAGCAACTCGTCGGCGACGGCGAGTACCTTCCAGATGCCCCGCCGCTCGCCGCCGCGCTTGGCCATGGCGATCGCGTCCTTGAAGCCTTCGATCTTCTTGGGGCCGATGCCTTTGACGCCCTTGAGCTTGCCGCGCTCGATGGCGGTACTGAGCTTGCCGATGCTGGTGATGTTGCGTTCGTCCCAGAGCAGCTTGATCGTCTTGGGGCCCATGCCCGGCAGGTCGAACATCGGTATCAGGCCCTCGGGTATGCTCGCCTTGAGTTCCTCGAAGTCGGTGGACTTTCCGGTGTCGAGGTACTCGCGGATCATGTCCGCACTGCTGCCGCCGATGCCCTTGGTCTTCTCGAGCTTACCGTCGGCGTAAGCCTTCTCCGCGTCGACGTCGCCGTCCTTGAGCAGCCGGGCGACCTTGTTGAACGCGATGGCTTTGAACGGGTTGTCGTTCTTCAGATCGAGAATCTTCGCGGCGGTCTCAAAGAGCTTGGCCAGCTCGGCGTTTTTGGACATGGGGCGATGGTAAGGACGAATGACGAGTGCCCGAATGACGAATGGAAGCCGAATGTCGAAATCCGAAAGCGGGACATGCTGTGGAGCGTTCGTCATTCGGGCACTCGTCATTCGGCATTTTCGAACAGCCACCTAAACTGCGACGATGTCGTCCTTCACCCATCTCCACGTCCACACCCACTACTCGATGCTCGACGGGGCCTGCAAGGTCAAGGACCTGGTGAAGCGCACCAAAGACTTGGGCATGGATAGCCTCGCGATCACGGACCACGGGGCAATGTTCGGGGCGATCGACTTCTACGACACGTGCCGGGCGCATGACATCAAGCCCATCCTCGGGATCGAGGCGTACATGTCGCCGACGTCGATGGCGGACAAGACGCGCAAGCAGAAGGACGACTGCTTTCATCTGCTGCTGCTCGCCCAGAACCTCACCGGCTACCGCAACCTGCTCAAGCTTTCCACGCTCAGTTACACCGAGGGCTTCCACTACAAGGCGCGTATCGACAAGGCGATCTTGCGTGAGTTCTCCGAAGGACTGATCTGCACGTCGGCATGTCTCGGCGGTGAGGTGGCCGGAGCGTTTTTGAAGAAAGACATGAAATCCGCCAAGGCGATGGCGGAAACCTATCTCGACATCTTCGGCCCCGACCGTTTCTTCATCGAGGTCCAGAAGAATGCCATCCCCGAGCAGGACCAGGTGAACCCCGAACTGGCCGAGCTGGCCGGTAAGCTCGGCGTCGGCCTCGTTGGTACCAACGACGTCCACTACCTCACCCGCGAAGACCACTACGCCCACGACTGCCTCTGCTGCATCAGCATGGGCAAGATGGTCACCGACGAAACGCGGATGACCTACTCCAAGGAGCTCTACCTCAAGGGCCCCGACGAGATGGTCGAGGCGTTCGCGGAGTTCCCCGAAGCCGCCGACAACACCAACCGCATCGCGCAGCTGTGCGACATCGAGCTCGACTTTGGCAGAACCTACGCCCCAGTCTACCAGGTCGACAACAGCATCCTCCGAAGCGACGTCCCCGCCCTTGCGAATGAGCCGGACAACACCGACGTCTCGCAGCTCAAGGCCGACGAGATCTACCTCCGCCAGCTCTGCGAAGACGGCCTGAAGTGGCGCTACGGCACCACCGACGTCGCCCCCGAAGTCCGCGAACGCCTGGAGAAAGAACTCACCGTCATCGTCGGCAAGGGCTTCGCGTCGTACTTCCTGATCGTCTGGGACTTCTGCAACTACGCCCGGGAGCATGGCATCCCGGTCGGCGCTCGTGGCTCTGGTGTCGGGACGATCGTGGGGTACCTGCTGGGGCTGTGCAATGTCGACCCGCTGGAGTTCGGGTTGCTCTTCGAGCGGTTCATGGACCCGAGCCGTAATGAGTTCCCGGATATCGACATCGACATCTGCATGAACGGCCGGGGCAAGGTCATCGAGTACGTCCGCGAGAAGTACGGCCACGTCGCGCAGATCATCACCTTCGGCACCCTCGCCGCGAAGGCTGCCTGCAAGGACGTCGGCCGGGTCATGGGCGTGCCGCTGGCCGACATCGACAAGCTCACCAAGCTCATCCCCGGCGTTCCGGGCATGACCCTCGACAAGGCCATCAAGTCCTCCGGCGAACTCAAGGACCTGATCAACAACGACCGCAACATCGGCAAGGTCATCGAAATCGCCAGGAAGCTCGAAGGCATGAACCGCAACGCGGGCTGCCATGCCGCAGGCGTGATCGTCGCCGACCAGCCGCTGGACACGCTGGTGCCGCTCTACACGGATCGCGACGGGAACGTGCTCACCCAGTTCGAAGGGCCGACCGCCGAGAAATGCGGCCTGCTCAAGATGGACTTCCTCGGCCTGCGCACCCTCACCATCCTCACGCGTTCGGTCGATCTCGTGAAGCAGACCAAGGGCATCGAGATCGACATCGAGGCGATTCCCTACGACGACCCTCATGTGCTGGCCGTTTTCTGCCGCGGCGAGACGCGCGGCATCTTCCAGTTCGAGTCCGGCGGCATGCAGGACCTGCTCATGAAGATGCAGCCCGATCGCCTCGAAGACCTCATCGCCGCCAACGCGCTCTACCGACCCGGGCCGATGGAGCTGATCCCGGACTACTGCGACCGCAAGCACGGCCGGCAGCAGGTCCCCACCGTCCACCCGGTCATGGACGCCATCCTCGAAGAGACCTACGGCATCATGGTCTATCAGGAACAGGTCATGCAGATCTTCAACCAGCTCGGCGGCGTCGAGTTGGCCAAGGCGTACAAGATGATCAAGGCGATCTCCAAGAAGAAGAAGGAGATCATCGACGCTTTCCGCCCGCAGTTCATCGAAGGCGCGGAACAACGCGGTCTGGCCAAGGACAAGGCCGAGGAAGTGTTCGAACTCATTCTCAAGTTCGGCGGCTACGGCTTCAACAAGTCGCACTCCTCCCGCTACGCCATGGTCGCCTACCAGACGGCCTACATGAAGGCGTACCACCCGACCGAGTACATGGCCGCCCTGCTCACCTTCGAAGCGCACAACACCGAGAAGGCGATCGAGTACCTCGACGAATGCCGACGCATGAAGAACGCCGCCGGCGGGACGGGCATCGCGGTGCTGCCGCCGGACGTCAACCTATCCGGCAAGGACTTCACGCCCACCAAACGCAAGGTGGGGAAGAATGAAACCGAAGAAGTGATTCGCTTCGGCCTGGGCGCGATCAAGGGTGTCGGCGAGAAGGCCGTCGACGCCGTCATCGAGGGTCGCAAGGAGAAGGACTACACCGACCTGTTCGACTTCTGCGACCGCGTGGACCTGCGGGCCGCGGGGAAGTCGACGGTCGAAGCGCTAATCAAGTGCGGCGCGTTCTCCAACACCGACGGCACCCGCGCCGCCCAACTCGCCTCCGTCGAACGCGCCGTCGAGATGGGCCAACAAGCCCAGCAGGACAAGCGCTCCGGCCAGTCCAACCTCTTCGGCGGCGGCGAGGCCACCGAGGACGCCCCCGCCGTCGCGCTGCCGAAGATGAAAGAGCTCCAAAAGTCCGAACTGCTCCAACTCGAGAAAGACCTGCTCGGCTTCTACGTCTCATCCCACCCGCTGCAGGAGCACAAGGCCTCGCTCGACAGCTTCGCCACCGCGACGATCGCCGACATCGACAAGCTCCCCGAGGGCAGCCCCGTCTGGGTCGGCGGCATGATCAACGTCGTCCGCCCCAAGGTCGGCAAGTCCGGCCGGTCCGCCGGCATGAAATGGGCCATCATCGAACTCGAAGATCTCGACGGCAAGATCGACGGCATGGTCTTCGCCGACGCCTACGCCGAGGCCGAAGAGAAGTACCCCGGCGTCATCACCAAGGACACGTCCGTCTTCGTGAGCGCCACCATCGACCGCCGCCGCGAAACGCCGTGCCTGATCGTGCAGGAAGTCCTGCCGATCGAGGAGGCCTGCCGAAAGCTCACGCAGCTGGTGATCCTGAAGTTCGACGCGGAGAAGCACCCGCCGGCGGTGGTCCACGACCTCAAGCCGGTCCTGATGGAAAACAAAGGCCGCGTCGACGTCTACACAAGCCACCCGCGCAACGGCACCGGCCAAGTCATCGTCAAGCTCGACAAAAAGCTCGGCGTCATCCCCAGCCCCGCCCTGCAAGCCAAGCTCGAAACGCTCCTCGGCAAAGGCAACGTCCAGTTCTTCGGCGAAGGCGACCGCCGCCGGAAAGCGAAGGAGCGACAACAGCAGCGGATGTTCGAGGGTGAGACGAGTATTGCCCACCCTGCTTAACTTGCGACCATCCCTGGAAACAGCCAAAACAGTCCCGGCCGATACGGGTATTTCTGAGTTTGCCATTGCAACCACGCGAGGGGATTGTTACCTTGCCGATACAATGCATAGAACTGGTTTCTTTTTCGCATGCTTATTGGCATTCGTGCCTACCATTGTCGGATGCGAAGAGGAACAAGAGATTACACCAAGCACAAGCTTCATCGAGGTGTCTCAGCCTGTTCAAGATGATTTGGTATTCGAGCCACATGTGATTGATTTCGGCATCATCACAGGCGGCAAGAGATCCTCGACAGGTGTAAACATAACCAATACATCCGATGCAACGATCAGCGTGCTTGGTGCTGAATCCGATTGTGGGTGCGTAACAACACCGACCCAGGCATTGCCAGTTGAGTTGGCTCCTGGTGAAGACACACAGTTTGACATATTAGCGAACCCCGCGAGTAGAGACCTCGGTGTCACTCAACGAACCCTCCGAATCTCCGTGGAACTAGGTGAATTCCAGCAAGCCGTCTACTCATTACCCATTGTCATGGATGTTGTTGCACCATTGATCGACATTGTTCCAATGGCGATCAATGCACAATCGGGCTTAACATCAACAACATTGACCGTGGTTTGCCCTATCGAAATACGCGATCAGATCCCGTCAAAAATCAAGTGGGACGGAAACTACCCCATATTAGATGTACCCCGGGAAAGATCAGGAGATAGAGCCGTAGTCTCTATTCAGGTCGATTTAAACGGCCTTCCCAACGGTCGGCATGAACTTGTTCTTTTTGGACATGTGATTTCACTACACCGGTAATCATCCAACTTTCACGGAGCACATAATGACACGCTTGATCATACCATCAACTCTTGCTCTGCTAGCCTGCGGAGCAGCAGCGATAACGTTCGGCCAATTTAGACTTCCGAGTGACGGCCCGATCGCAGAGCTAAGGTTTGTTTGCCAATTATCTGATTGTGCGATAGACGAGTGCTATCCGGTCGGGCCTTGGTTTGCGAAAGACGACCCTATCAATTACGTGCAGTGCGAACCTCACGATGAAATCGACAGTGACTGCGATGCCGCAGTTAACGTAAATGATCCAGAGATCGCGTGTGCAAGAAGAATATACTTTATGAACAAAAATCCTTTAGGTGAGTGTGAAAATCCGCACAATGCTCTTGATCCGCTGATCAAAACGAGTCCCTCGAATTGTTACGGCGATGTGGCACAATAAACACCTATTTGGCCCATGAATGTTCTATTACATCTCGTTGCTACGATTGTCTTCGCTACTCCGCCGGCCGAAGCTTCGCCCGAAGTATTTCGACAGCGATTAAGCGAACTAGCTAACGTAAGTGTTCGTTGCGAAGCATCCTTTGGGGTCTTGTCACAAGACGTTTCTGCTGATGCACGCGAAGCCAAATCCATCCGGCAGCTGCTATCGCTCGATGCACAGCAATCTATCTCCGCCCTAAGCGGTGGCGAATCTCATCTCTGGCATTCATCAACACGATTTTCTTGGAAAGTGGAAGGCCGCGGACTCCCCGATCTCGCGCGATCAAATGATTTTGTTGATCCTAGCTTCATGTGGGCTACTTGCAACACAGGAGAGCGGTCAGAATATCTTCAACCTAGCCATGGCGGCGGGTATGATTATGCGTTCTTCATCGGACGCCCCTCTGCAGCGCCGCAAGTCATCGGCTTTTCTCTACCTTTTGCCCTAAACCACAAAAAGGGATATCCTCCGTACGAGAACTGGCAGATCGAGTCGATTACCTCCGAGAGTGCCGTCCTTCTCTTTCGCTACGAAAACACAACCGTAACCGCAAATGTAGATATAGTTGCTGGGGGCGATTTTGTTCGCATCTCATCCGTCAACATTGACGACAACCGCCTTAGCATCATCTATCATTTTGAAAATTTCGGTGTTGGTGATTTCAAACAAGTGCCGGGCCTTGTTCGTGAAATCTCGGTGTGGAAAGCTGACGATACTATTTTCCATGCCGCAGTCACAGAGTATCACTCCATGTCCCTCACTGATGATGTTCTTGGGATCGAAGTACCGGCAGGACGTGTGGGTGTCCTCGATCGCCGTCTTGGATCGAGAAAAATTGTTGAGGATGGCCCCCGTGTTGTCTCGGATAACGAGATGGCTGCCGCACTAATCGACGATTAGTCACAAACTTCGCTGTTGCCCAATGCTACTGCATTCTTTTACCCACTGAAGTAGCGGCACAAGGAACGTTCCTACCCCTCCACCCCCAGCCCCCGCAGGCTGAAGCTGGTGATGTGTTCGGCGAGGCGTTCGAAGGCTTCGGCGTCGGTGGGTTGGCCGGGGAAGAGTTTTTCCAGCACCGGGCGGCTGTGCTTGTAGAAGAGCACCTGGCCGATGATCGAGCCCATCATCGCGCGGGCGGCTTGCTCGTCGAGGCCGGGGCTCAGGGCGAGCACGATCTCGCGCAGTTCGCCGGCCATCGGGCGCACGACTTCCTCGACGTGGTCGTCGAGGGCGGGCGTCGGCTTGGTCATTTCCCAGGCCATGAGCCGGCCGTGGACCGATTCGGGGCCCTGGTCGAGGATGAGGTAGATCGCGCGGCGGATGTAGGCCCGCAGGCGTTCGGCAGGCTCGGCGTCGGGCGGCGCGGACTCTGGGATGCGCTCCTCGGCGGTGGCGCGGAAGTGGCGCATGGTCGCGCGGTAGAGTTCGGTCTTGCCACCGAAGTGGTACTTGACGCTGGCCACGTTGGCCGCGGCGATGGCGCAGATGTCGCGGATGGTCGCCTGCTCGAAGCCGTGCTCGGCGAAGACCTTCCCCGCCGCGTCGAGAAGTCGGACGCGGGTGTCGTGTGTCGAGTTGTGATCGACCGTGGCAGTCACTCCACGGACAGCGTATGCGTTCGGCGGGACTAAGGGCGCGTATTCCACGCCGTCAGCGGGCTACCGTGCGGATCGATGGCTTATTTGCGGGAGATCGCCACGGTTTTCACCAAGCTCGGGTTCCTCGCCTTCGGCGGCCCAGCAGCGCACGTCGCGATGATGGAGGACGAGCTCGTCGAGAAGCGAAAATGGCTCGACCGGCAGCACTTCCTCGACGCTGTCGCGGCGGTGCAGGTCGTGCCGGGGCCCAACTCGACGGAACTGGCGATCCACATGGGCTGGCTGCGGGGCGGGCTGCCGGGGCTGGTCGTGGCCGGGGCGTGCTTCATCGGGCCGGCGGTGCTGATCATCCTGCCGCTGGCGTGGTTGTACGTCGCGGGACAGCAGGGCGAGTTTCGGCCGTGGCTTGAAGCGATCATGGCGGGCATCGCGCCGGTGGTGCTGGCGATCATCGTCAATGCCGGGGTGCGGTTCGCTCAGACTTCGTGCCGGTCGGCGTTTCATATCGGGGTGGCCGTGTTGGCGTTGCCGGGGGCTTGGCTGTTGACCGGGTCGCCGGTGCAGCCGGAGATCGCGGTGCTGGCCGTCGCGGCGGCGCTGGGCGTGGCACATGCGAAGTTGCCGACGTTGGCGGTGGCGTTGCCGGCGACGCTTCCGGTGGTCACCGACGAGCCGACGCTGCTCAAGCTCGCGACGTTCATGCTCATCGTCGGCGGTACGCTCTTCGGCTCGGGGTACGTGCTGGTGAGCTACCTCGACACCGGCCTGGTCCGCAACCTCGGCTGGCTCACCGAAACGCAACTCCTCGACGCGATCGCCATCGGCCAGACCACGCCGGGGCCGTTGCTGACGACCAGCACGTTCGTCGGCTACCTCATCGGTGCGCAAACGCCGGGGATGGACCCGATCACCGCCGCCCTGCTCGCGACGGCGGCGATGTTCGCGCCGGCGCTCATCCTCGTGGCGGTGTTCGGTCCAGTGTTGGAGAAGATGCGGCGTCACCGGCTGGCGTCGTCGGCGCTTGCGGCGATGAATGCTGCGGTTGTCGGGCTCATCGCACTGGTCGCCGTGCGGTTGGCCGGCACGGTGCGGACGGATTGGCTCGCGATCACCATCGCCGCGGCGGCGCTCGGGCTGTTGCTCTGGAAGAAGCCCAACGCGACGTGGCTCATCCTCGCCGGCGCGATCGTCGGCGTGGGTCGTG
Organism: Planctomycetota bacterium; assembly: GCA_039182125.1. Classification (NCBI taxonomy): domain Bacteria; kingdom Pseudomonadati; phylum Planctomycetota; species Planctomycetota bacterium. The sequence continues at coordinate 34,997 of JBCDCH010000003.1, read as the reverse complement.
GGTACTTCACGATTCCTTAGCCGGTTCATCGCGCGACATTGCCAACCCATTCACGCAACGCTCAATCGGCCTGATCAGGGCACCGATATGTTTCCACCCGGAGACAGGAGAGTGAGTGCGAGGCACCCGTAAACGGGGTGCCGTGTTCGATGAGGAGGTTGCGACGCGGCCCGGTGGGCGTGGTCGTCACAGGCGAACACGAATTCGGCACCGCGTGGTGTCGGTTGAGCACTCCGCCAAATCAAGACGCTCGCCAACCGCGAGCGGGAGAAACGACACCATGCGTAAGACCAACCTTTTCGCTGCCGCCATCGCGGCCACCGCCATGACCTCCGCCGCCTCGGCGCAAGTGCTCATCAATGAGTTCGAGCCGAACCAGGTGGGCGCCGACGCCGCCACCCAGGTCATCGAACTGCTCGGCACCCCCGGGGAAACCTTCGACGGTTTCCTCATCAGCATCGAGAGTGACCCCGGCGCACCCGGCGTGATCAGCAACTCCGGCCCGGACGACGACATCGAACCGATCTCCGGCACGTTCGACGCCAACGGACTCCTGCTCGTCGAAATCGGCGACTTGGAGAACCCCAGCTTCACCCTTCTGCTCACCGACACCTTCACCGGCTTCAATGAGGACGGTGGCTCGGCGACCGACCCGGCAGCCGGCGGCGTCCCAACCGACATCGACACCGACGATGACGGCTTCGTTGATGACCTCAGCGCGTTCGGCACCATCTTCGACGCTATCGGCATTTCCGACGCCGATGATGAGCCGGTTTATGGCGCGGAGCTCGGTGGCGTCGACTTCGCGTTCACCGGCGACGAGCCGGGTCTGGTTTTCCGTGACGGTGCCAACCCGAGCACGATCCTCGCGGTCAACGACCCGGCCGGGGAGCTGATCTTCGATCAGGACGGCAACACGTTCGAGATCGCGAGCCTCGGCTTCGATCCGGTCACCCCGACCTTTGGCGAAGTCAACCCGTCGGTCGGCGTCATCCCCGAGCCCGCCAGCCTCGGCCTGCTCGGCGTCGCGGGCCTCGGCCTGCTGCGTCGTCGCTCGGCGTAACGCTTTGAACAAACCCCCAAATCAGGAACGGCCGTCGGTACAAACCGGCGGCTTTTCCTATTCCCCCACGCCCCACATCAACCTTTACCAGTTCTTCATTCTCACCGGCCCCGGATGTGGCTATTCTTTCGCCAACGCGTGAGCGGATGTCCCGAGCACGTGTCGCCCGACAAAATCCCGGAGAAATATCCCCCATGCACAAGCAATCCCTTCTTCTGGCCTCGGCCGGTGTGCTCGCCGTTTCGACCGTCGCTTCCGCGCAGGTCCTCAACGAGATTCGCATTTCCAGCCCAGGTGGCTCGGATGACACGAGCAATTTCGTTGAAATCGCCGGCACGCCCGGCACCGACCTCAGCAGCCTGACGCTTCTCGCCATCAGTGCCGAGTTTGCCCCCGGTCAGGTCGACTTCGCGGTGCCCCTGACCGGCGCGATCCCCGCCGATGGTTTCTGGCTTCTCAGCAGCGGTGACGATGATGCGGTCGCCGACCAGATCGGCGGCCCCGACTTCTTCGGCTCGCCCGTGAGCTTCATCATCACCGACAACTTCGAAGGCTTGGCCGGCGACGATCTCGACGCCGACGACGACGGCGTCCTCGACGACCCGAGCGTCATCGGCAACATCCTCGACGCCGTTTCGCTGACCGACGGTGATGCGACCACCGACATCTTCTTCGGCGGCGGCCCGGTCGTCGGTCCCGACGGAACGTTCCCGGCCGCACTGGTGCTCCGCACGCCGGACATCACCGGCGACTTCACGTTCGTCCCCGGCGCTTTCGGTGACGACAGCCTCGACACGCCCGGCGTGAGCAACGTCATCCCGGAGCCGGCCAGCATCGCGCTGCTCGGTGTCGCGGGCCTCGGCCTGCTGCGTCGTCGCTCGGCGTAACGCCGGTCGACCAACTTGATCCCACGGAAAGCCTGCGGCATCGTCGCAGGCTTTTCGTTATGATCGGGCGTGCCCTCGCTTGCCGGTCAGTTTCTCATCGCCGCCCCGTCGCTGCGGGATCCGAACTTCTACCGCAGCGTCATTCTCATCGTGCAGCACGATGACGAAGGTGCGCTGGGCCTGATCGTCAATCGGCCGATGGAGTTGACCGTCGCCGACGCGGTGGACGATGATGTCGAGGCAGCCGACGGGCTGGAGAGCCAGTTGCACTTGGGCGGACCATGTCCGGGCTTGCTCTCGGTGCTGCACGACGACAACGCCATTGGCCATGATGTGATCGAGGGCGTTAGGTTCACCAACGACCGTGCGGAAATCGAACGGCTCATGCGCTCGGACCCCGCGCGGAGCAAGTACATCGCGGGCTACGCCGGCTGGGGACCGGCCCAGCTCGAAGACGAGGTCTCCGAAGACGCCTGGCTCATCGCCGACGCGAAAGCCGACGACGTGTTCCGTGAGCCGCCCGACCTTTGGCAGCGTCTACTCACACGGCTGCATCTCGAGCAATACATCGACCCCGAGCGCATCCCCGACGAACCGGGGCTGAACTGAGCCTTATGCGGACTTCCGCCTGTTCTCGTCACGTGCGCCGTGGGGGTTGGTCGGCAGCGTCGGGCTGCCGTCCTGCTTGGGCGTCGCACCGACCATCTGGCGGAGCATGAGCCAGAGCCCCGCGCCGAACTTGTACGGCTCCTCGCGCTGCTGCTTGCCGGACTCGGCCTCGGAACGCTCGACCGCATCCTCCGCGACATTGCGATCCTCGCGGAGGTAGAGCGTTTCGGACGCCGTCTCCCAAAGGTCGGCCGACTCGACAACCTGCGGGCCGTCGCCGCCGGTGCCGATGCGCCCGACAAGGCCGTCGGCGAGCGACCGTTGGACCGTGTAGTCACCGACGCTCGGCGTGTCGGTCGAGTTCGTGTCGACGGTGGTGACATCGTCGAGTTCGATCGCGTCGACATGGCCGAACATGTTGCCGATGGACTGGGGCATCTCCGGTGCCATGGCCGAGTCGGCGGATGACGGTGCTTCCGTACCGGTCGCCTCGGCGGAGGGCTCCTGGGCACTTGCGGGCGCAACCGGAGTATCGCCGGCCGGCTCGGTGGTCACGGGCTCGGCGTCAGTGGGTTCTTCGGACGCGGCAGGCTCGTCGCCGACCGTCGGCTCGACCGACACGGGCGGCTCTTCGACCGTCGGGACCGGCTCAAACACCGACACCGGCTCCGCCGGCACGATCGGCTCGGGCAAGTCCTCGAGCTTCACCTCGAACCGCACCTCGGACGCGAGTCCCGTCGTGTCCGTCGCACGGACGACGATGTCGTGGAACGGGGCCGACTCGAAGTCGATACGCGTCGGATCGAGCACCGTCACGAACCCGGTCACCGGGTCGATCGCGAACCGGCCGTCGGCGTCGTCGGCCAGCGCGAAGCGCACCTCGTCGCCCGCATCCGGATCGGCGGCGAACGCTCGACCCACCACCGTGCCGACCTCGGTTTCTTCGGGTAGCGGACCGGCCGCGACCCGCAGATCGGTCGGCACTTCGGCCCGATCTTCGACGTCGATGACGAACGAACGCACGATCGCGGAACCGGCCGCATCGGCGACGCGAACCACGACCGTCGCGGTCGGCGTCACCTCATGGTTGAACACGACGCGCGTCGTCAGTTCACCCGTATCGGGATCGATCGCAAAGCGTTGGTCGCCCTCCACCAGGGTGTAGGTGAGTCGCTCGTCGGCCTCGGTCGCAAAGTCGATATCGCCGGCGGTGACTCGGCCGACGACGGTGCCGACCGGGCTGTTCTCGGCAACGCTGGCGCCGTCGAGGGCCAGTGCCGTCGGGGCGTCATTCACCGGTGCCACATCGACCAGCAGCGCCGACTGGGTCGTCGCGACCGAGCCGGTGTCGCCCTCGATGCTCGTCGCGGTGACGATGAGATTGACCGGACCGTTGGCGTTCTCTGCGGGTGTGAACCGCAAACCGGCAAGCTCCTCGGGCGCGAGACTCCACGCTCCGCCGCCCAGGTCGGCTCCGGCCGAGAGCGTCGCACCGGCGGGCACGCCTGCGATGCGAACCGCGAGCGTTTCGCTGCCATCGGTGTCGTTCAGGCCGGCGTCGATGGCCAGCGGGATCGTCGTGTCCTCATCGCCCGAGGCGTCGGACACCGTCAGCGTCGGGGCATCGGCGACACCCTCGACGGTGAACGAGAGGGTTTGCGTCGACGTGGCCGTGTCGGCGTTGGCGGCTTCGGTGGCGGTTGCGGTGATCGTGAGTTGGACCGGGCCGCTGAAGTTGTCGGCAGGCTCGAACGCCAGGCCGGACAGATCGGCCACATCGACGCTCCACACGCCGCCGCCCTGATCAACGCCGGCCGAGAGCGTCGCGCCGGTCGGCACGCCGGCGATCGACACGGCAAGCGTTTCGCTGCCGTCGGTGTCGGCGCTGGCCACGGCGATCGAGATCGGCACGCTCGCGTCTTCCGGTGACGTCGAGGGCACGGACGCGGTGATCGTCGGCCCATCGGCAACCGCCGTGACATCGAACGCCACGGTGGCCGGGTCGGTGAGGTTGCCCGTCCCGTCGATGGCACGGACCTGGAAGCCGGCGATGTTGCCGTCGGCGTGCGACGGCGCGGTCCAGACCAGCGTGTCACCGGCACGGACCTCGGTCACGCCCGCGATCGCGTCGGTACCGTTGACCTGCAATGATCCCACGTCGATCGACGCGATAAGGAAGCCTTCGATCGGGCCGTCTGGATCGGACGCGTCCGAAGCGGCGAGGAGATCGGCGAAGGCCAACGCCCGGCCGGTGTCTTCGGTCGCGGCAAACGTTGCCACGGTCGAGAGTGTCGGCAGATCGTCGTTGTCGGTGACGCCGATGATCACGTCCTCGGCATACGTCGCGCCGGCGATGTCGGCGACCTCGACGCGGACGGTGTGCTGCGTGTCGGTCTCGTGGTCGAACGGCCCTTGGGCGAAGAGTTCGCCCGTGTTGGCGTCGATGGTGAACCGGCCGTCGGCATCGTCGAGCAATGCGAACGTGTGATTCTCGGCCGCGTCGATGTCGGCGACCGTGAACGTTCCCACGCGGGTGCCAGGCGCGACGGACTCACTCACTTGGTCGTTGTCGATCGCCAAATCGGTCGGCGCGTTGTTGACGTTCGACACGGTCAGAGCGAAATCGTCGGTGACCGTCTCACCACTGCCGTCGGTGGCGGTGACACGAACGTCCAAGGCACCGACATCCCCGTTCCCGGGCGTCCCGCTGAACGTGCGGGTGTTCGCGTCGAAGCTCAGCCAAGCCGGCAGCGGGTCGCCGTTCACGAGTGTCGCGGCATAAGTCAGCGTGTCGCCGGCATCCACGTCACCGAAGCTGTTCGCCGCGAACTGGTAGCTGAACGCCACGTCCTCCGTCGCGCTCTGATCCGCCAATGCGTTGTCGAGCGTCGGGGCGTCGTTGGTGTTGGCAACGGTGAGATCGAAGTCGTCGGTTGCGATTCCGCCGTTGCCATCGTCCGCCGTCACACGGATCGTGACCGTACCGACGTCGTCGTTGGTCGGCATGCCGGTGAACGTGCGTGTCGCGTCATCGAAGCTCAGCCAGTTCGGCAGCGGATCGCCGTTGGCAAGGGTCGCGGCATAAGTCAGCGTGTCACCCGCATCCACGTCGCCAAACGTGTCGGATGCGAACTGATAACTGAACGCGGCGTCTTCGATCGCGGCCTGATCGACGAGTGCGTTGTCCAGCGTCGGCGCGTCGTTGGTGTTCGCGACGGTGAGGCTGAAGTCATCGGTGACCGTCGCACCGCCCCCGTCGGTCGCGGTCACGCGGACGTTGATCGCGCCGACGTCGTCATTGACCGGCGTGCCGGTGAACGTGCGTGTCGCATCGTCGAAACTCAGCCAGCTCGGCAACGGATCGCCGTTGGAGAGCGTCGCCGCGTAAGTGAGCGTGTCGCCGACGTCGGGGTCGCCAAACGCATCGGAAGCAAACTGATACGAGAACGCCGCGTCCTCCGTTGCGCTTTGATCGGCGAGCCCGTTATCGATAACCGGTGCGTCGTTGGCGTTGGCGATGGTGAGATCGAAGTCGTCGGTCGCCGTCGCGCCGCTGCCGTCCGTGGCGGTCACGCGCACGGTGAGGGTACCAACGTCAACATTCGCCGGCGTGCCTGTGAACGTGCGTGTCGCGTCGTCGAAGCTGAGCCAACTCGGCAGCGGATCGCCGTTGGTGAGCGTTGCCGAGTAGGTGAGCGTGTCGCCGGCGTCGATGTCACCAAAAGCGTTCGACGCGAACTGGTAGCTAAACGCCGCATCCTCGGTCGCGCCCTGATCGGCCAACGCGTTGTCGAGCGTCGGGGCGTCGTTGGTGTTGGCGACGGTCAGCGCGAACACATCGCTCTCGGCCGCACCGGCGAGGTCGATGGCGGTGACGCGAACGTCCACGGCACCGACATCGCTGTTGGTCGGAGTGCCGGCGAAGGTCCGTGTGTTGGCGTCGAAGCTCAGCCAACCGGGCAGCGGGCTGCCGTCGCTCAGCGTGGCCGAGTACGTGATCGCATCGCCCGCGTCGGGATCGCTGAACGCGTTGGCCGGAACCTGGAAGCTGAACGGGACATCTTCCGTTGCCGCTTGATCGGCGATCGGATGATCGACGACCGGCGCGTCGTTGACGGCATCGGCCAGCGCGACGGTGACATCGTCGAACTGGAGCTGCTCGATGTCGTTGGTGACGACATCGGTACCGTCGGGACCCGCGACGGTGAGGGTGCCGTCGCCGTTGTCGGTGACGGTGTAGTCGGCCCAGTCGCCGGTGTAGACGGCGGTGTCGTTTCCAGCGCCGCCGACGAGGGTGTCGTTGCCGCTGCCGCCGACGAGGGTATCGCTGCGGCTTTCGCCGTCGATATAATCATCGCCTTCGCCGCCGTCGATCCGATCCTGCCCGCTGCCGCCGAAGAGTTGGTCAGCACCGTCGGAGCCAGCGATCGTGTCATCGCCGCTACCGCCAAGGACGGTGTCGTCGCCGCCTTCGGCGTTGACGTAGTCGTCATCGCCGAGGAGTTCGATGCGTTCGTCGTTGGCGCTGCCGGTGAGGTTGTCACCGGACTCGGTGGCACGGAACGCACCGCTCGCGACATCGTAGGTCACGTCGTCGAAGACGAGTGTTTCGACGTCGGTGTGGACCGTGTCGGTGCCGTTGGGGCCGTCGACGGTGAGGGTGCCGTCGCCGTTGTTGGTGACGGTGTAGAAACGGAAGTCCCCGGTGAAGACGGCGGTATCGTCGCCGTCCCCGCCGATGATGGTGTCGTTGCCGTCCCCGCCGATGAGCAAGTCGTCATCGGCCCCGCCGTCAAGTTGGTCATCACCAAGGCCGCCATCGATCGTGTCGTCACCGGCATTGCCTAGCGCGGTGTCGTTGCCAAGGGTCGCGTCGATGCCGTCATCACCCGCACCGGCATCGATGCGATCGTCATCGGACGAGCCGATCATGGCGTCGGCACCGGCGGTGCCGCGGAACGTCTGGTCGGCCGTCGTGTAGGTGCCGTCCGTGAAGACGAGAGTCTCGACGGTGTCATAGACGAGGTCGGTGCCGTCGGGGCTGCCGGGGCGATTGTCGGCGACGGTGAAGGTACCATCGCCGTTGTCGGTGATGGCGTAGTCGCGGTAGTCGCCGCTGTAGTTGGCGATGTCGTCGCCCGTGTCGGCACCGACGTCGCCCTGGAGCGTGTCGTTGCCCGCACCACCGGTGAGCACATCGTCGCCGTCACGGCCGCTCAACAGATCGTCACCATCGCCACCTTCGAGCGTGTCGTTGCCGGGGCTGCCGTAGAGCGTGTCATTGCCGGCGTCACCGAAGAGGCTGTCGTCGCCATCGCCGCCGTAGAGCACGTCGTTGCCGTCACCGCCGCGGAGCGTGTCACGGCCGGCATTGCCGTCGAGAACGTCGTCGCCGGTGCCGCCGGTGATGGAATCGTCATCCGCCCATCCCTGCAAAGTGTCGGCACCCGCGCCGCCGTCGAGCACGTCGTCACCGGCACCGCCGGTGATGGAATCGTCACCGCCGTTGCCCGCGATGGTGTCGTCGCCGCCCGAGCCGAAGATGTTGCGTCCATCGTCGTTGTCGGTGAGCGTTTCGCCGACGCCGGTACCCTCGAAGGTCGCGGTGGCCACGTCGTAGGTGGCGTCGGCGAACTCGAGCATCTCAATGTCGGTGTGGACGGTATCGGTGCCGTCCGGGCTACCCGGGCGGTTGTCGGTCACGGTCAGTGTGCCATCGCCGTTGTCGGCGACGGTGTAATCGGCGAAATTGCCGGCGTACACGGCGACATCCGTGCCATCGCCGCCGACGAGCGTGTCGTCGCCACCGAGACCGGCAAGCGTGTCATCGCCAGCATCGCCGTCGAGTTCTTCGTCACCCCCGGTACCGGTGAGGTCATCGTTGCCGGCGGTGCCGGTGATCTTGTTATCCGTGAGGGCCAGCGTGGCATCGTCGAACTGGAGGATCTCGACATCGTCATGAACGGTGTCGGTGCCGTTAGGCCCGGTGACGGCGTAAGTGCCATTGCCATTGTCCGTGACGGTGTGGTCAGCGATGTTACCGGCAAAAACAACCGTGTCGGTGTTGTCGCCACCTTGGAAGGTGTCGGCACCCGAGCCGTTGATGAGCGTGTCGTCGCCCGCGCCGCCGGTGATGGTGTCGTTACCGCTGCCGCCATCGATCCGATCGTCACCCGCCCCGCCGGCAAGGACGTCCGTGTCGTAGACATCGATCACCGTGTCGTCGGCCGTGCGGAACGCCACATCGGCGAACATGAACCGTTCGAACGCGTCAGAGACGGTGTCCGTCCCGTCGGGGCTGCCGGGACGGTTGTCGGTAACGGTGTAAGTGCCGTCGCCGTTGTTGGTCACGGTGTAGTCGGCGAAGTTGCCCGAGTAGTGCGCGGTGTCGTTGGTCGAACCGCTGCTGTCGAGCAGCACATCGTCGCCGGCACCGCCGGTCACCTGGTCATCGTTGGCTCCGCCGTCGATCGTGTCGTTGCCGTCGTGGCCAAGGATCGTATCGCCGCCGCTGCTGCCGACCAGCAAGTCGTCGCCGGTCGTGCCGTTGAAGGTTCCGGTGTTGGTGGTGTAGGTACCGTCGGCGAACTGAAGAACTTCGACGTCGTCGGTGACGGTGTCGGAGCCATCGGTGCCGACGTTGTCGGTGACGGTGTAGGTGCCGTCGCCGTTGTCGGTGATCGTGTAGTCACGGTAGTTGCCGGCGTAGGTGGCGACGTCGTTGCCATCGCCGCCGATGAGTAGATCGTTACCCGCGCCGCCGGTAAGTGTGTCGTCGCCGGCGTTGCCGTCGAGAGTATCCGCCGCATTGCCACCAACAAGGTTGTCCGCGCCGGTGCTGCCTCCGAACGTGGCACTGGCAACATCGTAAGTTCCGTCCGCGAACTGGATGGTTTCGACGCCATCGAGGACATCGGTACCGTCAGGACCGTCGACAGTGAAGGTGCCATCGCCGTTATCGGTGATCGTGACATCGGCGAAGTTGGCGGTGAGGTGGGCGGTATCGTCACCCACACCACCGATGAGGGTGTCGTCACCGGTACCGCCGTAAAGCTGATCATCGCCGCCACGACCATCGAGGATGTTATCGCCAGCGGTGCCGGTCAACGTGTCATCGTTCTGCGTTGCGATGGCGTTCTCGAAGTTGATCACGTCTTCGCGGAAGCCATCATGCACCATTTCACCTGCACCGAGATTGATGTGCATCCCGGTATTGGGACCGACAAAGCTGTAGTCGATCGTGTCGGTTCCATCGCCGCCATCGTGGCTGTCCTTGCCGTTGCTGCCGGTGATGGTGTCGTCGCCAGCGCCACCGTCGATAGTATCGTTGCCTTGGTGGCCATCGATATATTCACCAGCCGCAGTGCCGATGATGCTTTCACTACCGGCGGTTCCGGTGAAGGCACCGGTCGCGAGTTCGAGCGTGCCGTTGCTGAACACGAGTCGCTCGACATCGTCGTGAACCAAATCGGTTCCGTCGGGGCTGCCGGGGCGATTGTCGACAACGGTGTAGGTGCCGTCGCCGTTGTCGTTCACGTCGTACTCGTGCCATGCACCGGTGTAGAAGACGTCGTCTTCGCCGGCCCCGCCGATGAGGGTATCGTCACCCGCGCCACCAACGAGGGTGTCGTTGCCGGTACCGCCGTCGACGCGGTCGTCGCCATCGCCGGCGTCGAGGGTGTCGTTCCCACCGCCGCCTTCGAGGGTGTCGTCGCCCGTACCACCGTCGAGGGCATCGCGACCGCTTGCCCCTTCGAGGGTGTCATTGCCCGAGCCGCCGATGAGGGTGTCGTCGCCGCCGGCGCCAAAGACGCTGTCGTTCCCGTCGAATGTCTCGATGCGGTCGTCGCCGGCGGTGCCGGTGATGGTGTCGTTGCCGGCGAAACCGGTGACATGACCGGTCGCCACGTCATAGTCGGCATCGGCGAAGCGGAGGGTCTCGATGTCGGTGTGGACCGTATCGACGCCGTCAGGCGAACCGGAGCGATCGTCGGTGACGGTGAGGGTGCCGTCGCCGTTATCGGTGACGGTGTAGTCGGCGCGATTGCCGGCGTAGACGGCGACGTCGTTACCGTCACCACCGAGGAGGGTGTCCGCACCTCCGCCGCCCTGCACGGTGTCGTCACCGTCGAGCAGCGCGATGCGATCATCCCCGGCGGTTCCGGCGACCGTGTCGTTTCCGGTCGTGGCGGTGAACCTGTCGTCGGCGGTGGTGAAATCGCCATCGGCGAAGCGGATGGTCTCGACATCGTCATGGACGGTGTCGGTGCCCTCGGGCCCGGCGACGATGTAGGTGCCGTCGCCGTTATTGGTGATGGTGTGTGCGCCGAAGTTACCGGCGTACACGGCGACATCGCCACCGCCGTCGCCGCCGATGATCACGTCGTCGCCGGCCTCGCCGGCGGGCGTGTCATTGCCAATACCGCCGATGAGCGTGTCACCGCCGCCGCCGCCGGTGATGGCGTCGCCGCTGTTACCGCCGTCGATTCGCTCGGCGCTATCCCCGCCGGTGAGTACGTTGGTGTTGTAGCCGTCGGTGAACGTGTCGGTGGCGATGTCGTAGTACGCGTCGGCGAAGCGGAGCTGCTCGACGTCGGACTGGATGGCGTCGGTCCCGTCGGGGCTGCCGGGGCGGTTGTCGGTCACGGTCCAGGTGCCATCGCCGTTGTTGGTCACGCTGTAGTCGGCGAAATTGCCGGAGTAATCGGCGAAGTCGGTACCGTCGCCCCCGGCGATGGTGTCGTTACCGGCACCGCCTTCGAGCGTGTCGCCGCCGGTGCCGCCGTCGATGTCGTCGTCGCCGGCACCGCCGTAGATGGCATCGCTACCACTACCGCCCGCGATGGTGTCGTTGCCGCCGAGTCCGTTGATCGTGTCGCCACCGTTGCCGCCGTCGATCAGATCGTCGCCGGACGTACCGGTGATCACGTCGCTGCCATCGTCGATCAATGCCCCGTCGCTGGTGCGTACGGTGGCGTCGTCGAAGCGAAGCGTTTCGACGTCGTCGTGGACCGTGTCGGTACCGTTGGGCGAGCCGGGCCGGTTATCGGTGACGGTCGTGGTGCCGTCGCCATTGGGGGTGACGGTGTAGTCGGTGTAGCTGCCGGTGTAGACGGCGACGTCGTTGTTGTTACCGCCGTGGAGCGTGTCGTTGCCAGCACTGGCGAGCAATGTGTCGTCGCCCGCATCGCCGTAAAGCTCGTCATCGCCTTCCCCGCCGTCGAGGGTGTCATCGGACGAGCCGCCGATCAACGTGTCGTTGCCCTGGCCGCCGTGAATGCTGTCGTCGTTGGACTGGCCGTCGATGCGATCGCCGCCGACGCCGCCGACGAGCGTGTTGGTGTCGAACTGATCGACCACCGTGTCGTCGGACGTGCGGAAGGCGACATCGTTGAAGTAGAGGTACTCCACGTCATCGTGAACGATATCGGTGCCGTCGGGGCTGCCCGGGCGGGTATCGACGACGGTGTAGGTGCCGTCGCCGTTTTTGGTTACCGTGTAGTCAGCGAAGTTGCCGAAGTAGTAAGCGCGATCATCGGTACCGCCGCCACCGATGAGCGTGTCGTCCCCGGCACCGCCGATCAACGTGTCGTTGGAACTTCCACCGTCGAGCCGGTCCGCACCGGCATCGCCCGAAAGCACATCGACGTTGCTTCCGCCTTCGAGCGTGTCATCCCCTTCGGCACCGTCCAGTATGTCATCACCGCTGCCGCCGACGATGCTGTCATTGCCATCGCCACCACCGATACCGTCGTCCCCGGTACCGCCATCGATGGTGTCGTTGCCGGCGTCAGCCAGAATGACATCGTCACCGCTCGTTCCCGTGATGTCGTCATCGGCAGCGGTGTCCTCAAAGTAACCGGTGGTCAGGTCAAGCCGGCCGTTGGTGAAAACCAGGTTCTCAACGGTACTGTCGATCTGGTCGGTGCCGTCGGGGCTGCCGGGCCGATTGTCGGTGACGGTGAACGTGCCGTCGCCGTTGTCGGTGACCGTGTAGTCGTCCCAGGCGCCGCTGTACTGGGCGTTGTCCGTGCCGTCGCCGCCGATGATGTTGTCGTCGCCGCCGTTACCGACGATCGTGTCATCCCCGCCGAAACCGGCGATGGTTTCATCGGCCGCCGTACCGACGAGACTGTCGTCGGAATCGGTGCCTGCAAAGCCATTGGCCGAGGGAATGAACGTGCCGTCATCGAAGACCAACGCTTCGACATCGTCGAACACGAGGTCGGTCCCGTCGGGGCCGTCGACGGTGTAAGTACCGTCGACGTTGTTGGTGATGGTGTAGTCGGCGTAGTTGCCCGAGAAGATGGCAGCATCGTCACCGCCACCGCCGAGGATGGTGTCGTCGCCGGCGCCACCGGTGATCAGGTCGTCACCACTACCACTGGTGGTGGCGGCGGTGATGGCGAGGTTGTCGATGCCATAGGACTCGTCATTGAGCGGCGCGTTCAGATCAGAACCGAAACCGATCTTCAGATCATCGCCGGGATTGGCCACGGTGAGGGTGACTTCCCCGCGACGGTCCATGAAGACATCCGTGGTATCGGAGAACGCGACATGATCCAGTTCTTCAGGGACGACCAACGTCCACGAGATCCCGCCGGAGGTGCCGGTGTGAACGGTCCCCGCATCGTCCGGACGGAAGCGCGGCAACGTCACCGCTGTGTCGTTCACAAAGACGGTCACATTCTCGGCGTCATGGCTGTCGAACAGCCAAACGTCGAACGTCGCCGTCGCCTGCTGGGCGTCGCCCGGCAACGTGAACGTCTTCGAAACCGCCTGGGCCCCACCCGAGCCGCCAAAGTTGCCGAGGACTGTGTTTCCGTTGGGCAACACTGTCGTCGTGTTGTCGGACCAACCTGTCGCGCCGGACTCGAAGTCCTCGCTCGCGACGACGGTGACCGTGCGACCGTCGCCGTAAATCACATCGTCGGCATCACCGGCGATGATCGTGTCATCCCCCGTTTCGCCGATGAGCGTCTCGGGGTTCGTGCTACCGGTGAGCGCGTCGTCGCCTGACGTACCCGTCGCGGGGTTGTCGGCGAAGACGAACGTGCCGTCGGCAAACTGGAGGTTCTCGACATCGTCGTGGACGACAGCGGTGCCGGTCGGCCCGGTGATGGTGTGGGTGCCGTCGCCGTTGTCGGCGATCGTGTAGTGCTCGAAGAGACCGCCGAAGACGACGGTGTCGGTACCGTCGCCGCCGATGACTGTGTCATTCCCAAGGCCGGGCGTGAGCACATCGTCGTTGTCGCCGCTATCAAGCACGTCGTCGCCGCGTCCGCCGGAGAGCGTGTCGTCACCCGCGAGGCCTAGGATGCTGTCATCGCTGTCGCCACCGGTGAACATGTCATCGCCGGCTGTCAGCGTGATCGACCCGTCGGCGGTCGCGTAGTCGTAGTCGTCGAAGCGGAGCGTCTCGACATCGTTGCTCACGGTGTCGGCGCCATCGGGCCCCGTGACGGTGAAGGTGCCGTCGCCGTTGTCGGTGACAAGGTAGTCGGCGTAGTCTCCGGCAAAGACGGCCGTGTCGGTCCCGCCGCCGCCGGTGATCGAGTCGTCACCCGCCCCGCCGGTGATGAGGTCATCGCCATCGTCGGCCGCGATCGTGTCGCCGTCGCCGGAGCCGATCAGCGTGTCGTTACCAGCGGTGCCGCGGAACGTCTTGTCGACCGTCGTGAAAGTGCCGTCATCGAACGCGAGCGTCTCGACGTCCGTGTGTACCAGGTCGGTTCCGTCCGGGCCATCGACGGTAAAGGTGCCGTCGCCATTATCGGTGATGGCGTAGTCGCGATAGTTGCCGCTGTAGTTGGCCACGTCCGCGCCATCGCCGCCGATGAGCGTGTCATCGCCGGCCAAACCGACGAGCGTGTCGTTCTCGTCACCGCTGACGAGTTGATCGTCGCCGGTGGTGCCGGTGATGGTCCGGTCACCGATGTTGTTGACATTGATGGTGACCGTCGCGTCATCAACCGCGCTGCCGGTGTCGGTCACGCGAACGTTCAGGACGTACTGCGTGGTGTCTTCGTAGTCGAGCCGATCAACGGTGGTGATGACACCGGTGTTGGGATCGATGGTGAACTTGCCGTCGTCGTTACCCGAGGTGACCGCGAAAGTGAAGGTGCTATCAACATCGGTGGCGCTGACGGTACCAACGGTCGCACCGGGCTCGGCCGACTCGTCGATGGCGAACGTCGCGTCGTCGGCATCGGGCGCGTCGTTGACGGCAGCAACGGTGATGTCGAAGTCGTCGGCCGTGTCCGCCCCGCTTCCGTCGGTGGTGGTGACTCGGACGGTGAAAGTGCCGTCGTCGCCTTCGAGCGGCGTGCCGGAGAACGTGCGGGTGTTGGCGTCGAAACTCAGCCACGACGGCAGCGGGTCACCGTTGGCAAGCGTCGCACCGTAAGTCAACGAGTCGCCAGCATCGACATCGCCGAAGGAGTTCGCGGCAAACTGGTAGCTAAATGCCACATCTTCCGTCGCGCCCTGGTCCGCCAGCGCGTTGTCGACGGTCGGCGCGTCGTTGGTGTTGGCGACAACGAGGTCGAAGTCGTCGGTGACGGTACCGCCGTTGCCGTCATCAGCGGTGACGCGGACGGTGACCGTGCCAACATCGTCGTTGGCCGGCGTGCCGGTGAACGTACGCGTGTTGGCGTCGAAGCTCAGCCACGACGGCAACGGATCGCCATTCGAGAGCGTGGCGGCATACGTCAGCGTGTCGCCGGCATCAACATCGCCAAAAGAGTTCGCGGCGAACTGGTAGCTGAACGGGCTGTCCTCGGTCGCGTTTTGGTCGGCCAAAGCACCGTCGACGGTGGGTGCGTCGTTGGTGTTGGTCACCGTGACCGTGAAGTCGTCGCTAACCGTGCCGCCGTTGCCGTCATCGGCGGTGACACGCACGGTGACGCCGCCGACATCATCGTTGGTCGGCGTGCCGCTGAAAGTGCGCGTGTTGGCGTCGAAGCTCAGCCAGCCCGAAAGCGGATCGCCGTTGCTCAGCGTCGCCGTGTAGACAAGCGTGTCGCCGGCGTCGACATCGCCAAAGGAGTTCGCGGCGAACTGATAACTGAACGGGCTATCTTCGGTCGCGTTCTGGTCGGCCAACGCGCTGTCGACCGTCGGGGCGTCGTTCGTGTTCGCAATAGTGACGGTGAAATCATCGGTGATGGAACCGCCGTTGCCGTCGTCGGCCGTGACGCGGATGGTGATCGCGCCGACGTCGTCGTTGAGCGGCGTGCCGGTGAACGTGCGTGTCGCGTCATCGAAGCTCAGCCAGTTCGGCAGCGGATCACCGTTGGACAGCGTCGCGGCGTAAGTCAGCGTGTCACCGGCATCGATATCACCGAAGGAGTTCGTCGCGAACTGGTAGCTGAACGGAGCATCCTCGGTCGCATTCTGGTCGGCCAGAGCATTATCGAGTGTCGGCGCGTCGTTGGTGTTGGCGACGACGAGATCGAAGTCATCGGTCACGGTCGCACCGGCCGCATCTTCCGCCGTCACGCGGACGGTGATCGTGCCGACGTCGTCATTGGCCGGCGTGCCGCTGAACGTGCGGGTCGCGTCATCGAAGCTCAGCCAGTTCGGCAGCGGATCACCGTTGGACAACGTCGCCGTGTAGGCGAGCGTGTCACCAGCATCGACATCGCCGAAGCTACCAGTGGCGAACTGGTAGGAGAACGCGGTGTCCTCGGTTGCGTTCTGATCGACAAGTGCGTTGTCAACCGTTGGGGCGTCGTTGGTGTTGGTGACAGTGACGGAGAAGTCGTCCGTGACCGTGCCGCCGTTGCCGTCGTCCGCGGTGACGCGCACGGTGAGGGTGCCAACGTCATCATTCGCCGGCGTGCCGGTGAACGTGCGTGTCGCGTCGTCGAAGCTGAGCCAGCTCGGCAGCGGATCGCCGTTGGCGAGCGTCGCCGAGTAAGTGAGCGTGTCGCCGGCGTCGATGTCACCAAAAGCGTTCGACGCGAACTGGTAGCTAAACGGTGCGTCTTCGGTGGCCGACTGATCGGCCAGTGCGTTGTCCACGGTCGGCGCGTCATTGGTGTTCGCAACCGCCAGGTCGAAGTCGTCGGTGATGGAGCCGCCGTTGCCATCGTCGGCCGTCACGCGGATGGTGATCGTGCCCACATCGTCGTTGAGCGGCGTGCCGGTGAAGGTGCGGGTCGCGTCATCGAAACTCAGCCAGCCCGGCAGCGGATCGCCATTGCTCAACGTCGCGGTGTAGGCGAGCGTGTCGCCGGCATCGACATCGCCGAAGCTGTTGGCCGCAAACTGGTAGCTGAACGGAGCGTCCTCGGTCGCGTTCTGGTCGGCCAAGGCGTTGTCGAGCGTCGGGGCATCGTTGATGTCGACGAGCATGACTGTCACGGTCATGTCACGCGTTGCCGAAGACGAATCCGTCGCACGAACGGTGATGTCATGCGTCGGGCTGGATTCGAAGTCCAGATCGGCCCCTGCAGCCACGGTGATGACTCCAGTGTTCGGATCGATTTCGAACCGGCCGTCAGCGTCTTCGAAGAGTGAATAGGTGATGCTGTCGCCAACGTCGGGATCGGTGGCGTCGGCCGTCGCAACCACGGTACCGCCGGTTGCTTCCTCAACGACAAGCGGGTCGTTTGCGGTGACCACCACATTGTCCACGTTGCCATCGGTTTGACCACTTGTGGCAGACACATCGTCGAAGCGCAGCGTCGTCTGATCCGAGTCTGCGGTAAACGTGTACGTGTACCGCTCGTAGGTCATCGGGTTGGAACCGGTGTCGATGACGGTTTGGGTAAGCAGTGTCGTCGAACCGATGGCCTGAACTTCAAGAGATTGAAGGTTGGCGGCAGAGTTGGCACCGTAATCGAACGAGAGCGTGTAGGTTTTGCCGGGGACGGTTTGGAGAGTCGTTTCCGCCACGCCGCCATCGTTGTTACCGGCACCGAACACTAAGCGATAGTCGCCATCGCTGGAGAAGCCGCCGCCATTAAGGGACATGGTGCGGAAGACGTTACCGGTGAGATCCCACCCGGCCGTGCCGCTCTCCAAGCTGCCGTTGGATAGGAGGTTGGGCGGGGTCACCGTGAGGGCGTCGGGCGCGTCGTTGGTGTTGGCCACGGTCAGATCGAAATCGTCGCTGACAGTTGTGCCATTCCCGTCTTCAGCGGTGACACGGACGGTGACCGTGCCGACGTCGCCGTTGGCCGGCGTACCGGTGAACGTGCGGGTGTTTGCATCGAAGCTCAGCCAACTGGGCAGCGGGTCACCATTGGCCAACGTCGCGGCGTACGTGATGGTGTCGCCCGAATCGACATCGCTGAAGGAGTTCGCCGCAAACTGATAGCTGAACGGCGTGTCCTCCGTGGCGCCCTGGTCCACCAGCGGGTTATCCAATGTCGGGGCTTCGTTGATGTCGGCGACGGCGATCGTGAACGTTTCCTCGTATCCATTGCCCTCCGCATCAACAACGCGGGCGGTGATGTCGTAGCTATCCGCGGTTTCGTGATCGAGTGCAACGAGTGTCGAAACAACGCCGCTGTTGGGATCGACCGTGAAACGGCCGTCGGCGTCATCGGTGAGACTAAAGGTGTGCGTGTCCGTGCCGTCGGTGTTGGTCGGCGTGAGTGTCCCAACAGTTGTCCCAGGCGTTGCGTTCTCATCGACGGTCGCACTGGACAGCGCGAGATCCGTCGGGGCTGCGTCCATCGTCTGAGTGGCGACGTCGTACGCTCCGTCATCGAAGACGAACGTCTCGACGCCGACCACAGTGTCAGCGCCATCGGGGCCGTCCACGGTGACCGTTCCGTTGGCATTGTGAGTGACGGTGTAGTCGGCGAAGTTGCCACTGAAGACGGCGGTGTCGTCGCCCGTACCCGAGGCGGTGTCGGCGGTAATGACGACGTTGTCGACGCCATAGGACTCGTCGATGATCGTACCGTTAAAGTCCGCACCGAAGCCCAGCTTCAAGTCCGCGCCAGGATCGTCAATGACGATGGTGAGCTGAGCCTTTTGATCTTTCCACCACGGATCGGTGCCCAGGTTTCCGCCATGCTGGTCCTGTTCCTCGGTCGCGATAATGGTCCAGCGGACATTGCCGATGGTGCCGGTGTCGTGATAGCCGGCATCGTATTTGTCCACATTGAACGTGCCGATAGCGACGTCGTTGACGTAGACAGTGATGTCCTCGCCGTTGTCGTGGCTGTCAAGCGCCCAGAGATCGAGCGTGGCCTTGGCCTCAAGAGCGTCGGTCGGCAAAGTGAAGGTCTTCGAGACCGCCTGGGCCTCCCCGGAGTCGCCGAAACGGCCGAGTATGCCATTCCCATCAAGCAGGTTGTAGGTCGAATTGTCAGTCCAGCCAGTTGCACCGGACTCGAAGTTCTCGTTGGCAACGACGGTGGTGATACGGGAATCGCCGTAGATGATGTCATCGCCGGCGGTACCGATGAGCGTGTCATCGCCGGCGTTGCCGATCATCGTCTGGGGGTTGTTCGAACCGTTGATGACATCGTCGGAAGCCGTGCCTTCGACCGGGTTGGCGGCCAGCGAGTAACGTCCGTCGACGAAGTCGAAGTACTCGATACTGCTCACGGTCTTGACACCGGTCGGGCCGCTGATGCTGTATGTGCCGTCGCCGTTGTCGGTAAAGACGTGGTCGCGGTAGTGGCCGTTGATGAGCACACCGTCGAAACCGCCTCCGCCTTCAACCACATCATTGCCGAAATCGACCTCGAAGTAGTCGAAGCCGTCTCCGCCGATGAGTGTATCGTCCCCGCCATTACCCTTGAGCGTGTCGTCACCAGCACCGCCGGTGATGTAGTCATCGCCCTCGCCGCCGGTGAGTTGGTTGTTCGCCGACGATCCGAACATGACCTCCGAGCTGCTGGTACCGGTCGAATCGCCGGGCGTGTCCTCCAGCCGAAGATCACCGAGCAGCGATGTGTCGTTCCACATCAGATCGCTGGTCGTGTGCCAGGCAACCTGACGTTCACGAATGCCGCCGTCATCGTCGTCGTCGATCTGTATGCCAAAGCCCTCGACATTGCCGGCGTCGGCCGTCGTACCGAGGGTGGACCACGGGATCGCGATTTCGGCAAGATATCCGCCCGCGACCGTCGTCCGGTTGAACTGAACGCCGGTGACGTCCCCGTGCTTGGCCTCCCCGAAGGTCTCGCCCGCGACGCCGAAATAAAACTGGAAGTCGGTCGCGTCGTAGGCACCGTCCGCGTCATGCCCTATGTCGAACATGACTTCGATCGTGTCGTCGTAGTACCAAGCCGACCCCGAGTCGCCGACGATCGCATCGTCGGACACGTCCACGATCAGGTAGACGTTGGTGCTGTCCCACGAGACGCGGAAGTCGGCGTCGAAGTCCGCCGCGTTGGCCGGCGCGCTGCCTTGAACGACGCTGTCGATCGCGAACGTCGGCACGTCAGCCCAGGCCGCATCGAGCGCTCCGTCGATCGTGACGCCTGAGACCTGTGGCGCGTAAGCCGTGTAACCGAGCGGGCCGGTGCCGGCACCGGTGTTCTGCGGACCGGTGTCGTCGAAGCTGATCGCGCTCGCGGTCAACGAACCCGCCGAAATGTCGCTGGCAAACTGAAGCGTGTCCTGCTCGTGGGCGGCAACGACCTCGATAGCGGAGAACCCGTCGAGCTCCGCAGCCACGGTGCCGTCAACGGAGATCAACACTCGGCCGGCATCGACGCTCCCGCCGATCCGTGCGTTGTAGGTGTCCGCGTCCTCGATGAGAACGCTACTGGCGTAGTTGCCGATCGTGGTGAACCGGAACGTGTCGCTGCCGGATGCCGAGACGTACGTTACGGGCGCACCCGCATCGGTGTGCGTGACAAGATCGTCGCCGGCGGTCGGGTCGTAATAGGCGAGAATGTTCCCGTCGATGTCGGCCTGGGCATCGGCGAACTCGAGGCGATCGATGCCGTAGAGCGTGTCGGTACCATCGGTACCGACGTTGTCGGTGACGGTGTGGGTACCGTCGCCATTGTCGGTAACGGTGTAGTTGGTGGCGTTGCCGCTGAAGACGGCGGTGTCGGTGCCGGTATTCGCGGTGACCCGGATGTCGCCGAGCTGCGGGCCTTGGCCGCCAGCATTGGTGCTAACGAATGCCAATGTTGTGACCTCGTCAGTCGCGACGAACTCGAAGGAGCGTGGCTGCCAAGCAAAGTTGCCGTGGGTCGTGGAGCCGTCGTAAACGTAGGTGTCGCTATGCGTCGTGTCCCCGGCGGTAACGTCCATGGTGCGGTCACCGCTTTGCGTGTGTGCGAGCATGCCCATGGCGTAACTGACCGTGTACGTTTGGCCGGGAATCGTTTCGAACGATTGGCTGATCGAACCCGGGGTGGACATGCCATTCAGATCGACCGCAAAACCGCCACCGGGGGATCGCTGGTAGTTGTCATCGCGAAAATTGATCTCGCCTGAGTCGACGGACCACGCCCCAAGAGTCGCACCGGCACTAAGGATTTGCTCCGAGCCGGTGTAGGTTTCGAGGAATTGACCGTTGTCGATCAGGTTCGCCGGACTGTCGGTGGTGTTGCCACCGACGAGCAAATCATCGCCGGCACCGCCGGTGAGCGTGTCCGCACCGAGGCCACCGAACAGCGTGTCGGCCCCATCGCCCCCGGCGAGTTGATCGTCACCTATCGCCGCCGATGCCAAGTCGTATTCCACGACATAGGCACGCATGACGCTCACATCGACGTCGTTCCAGTCTCCGCCGGCGCTCATCTCCACGGCATCTTCGTCACCGGCGTTGTTTGGCGGCAACACGAAGTTGTCGAACGTCGGCGTCGACCCGTCGGTCCAACGGAAGTCGCCCTCGTTGGAAAGGTCTTGGAGGCCAATGAAAACGCTGTTCCCCGACGCAACCGTATGGACGAACGCGTTCTCCTGAGCGCTTTGAATCTGGACCAACCGCCCGTTGACGCCAGCCACCTCACTCTGCTGGGCGGCCAGAATGGCGTCCTCGTATGTGGCGGGGTCCGTGACCAGACGATACAGCTTGCCGGTCTCAGGGTTCCAACTGAGCATTGGGTCGGCGTTCAGCAGCGGCTGCACGTCGTACCCGTCGCCAAGAATCACATCATCGCCGCCCTCGCCGGAGACCGTGTTGTCCCCTTCGCCGGCGACGAGCGTGTCGTCGCCCGCGCTGCCGGCCACGGGCGCGTTGTAGGCCAGTATGTTGCCCGCGAGGTCCATTCGCACGTCGGCGAAGTCGAGCGTCTCGATGCCGTAGAGCGTGTCGGTGCCATCGGTGCCGACGTTGTCGGTGACGGTGTGGGTTCCGTCGCCGTTGTCGGTGATGGTGTAGTTGGCGGCGTTGCCGGAGAAGACGGCAACGTCGTTGTTGACCGGCTCGTAGACATGGATGTCGCCGATGATCGGGCCGGTTATGTCACCGCTGACGTTGTTGGCGAACGAAATGTCCGTCGTCGTCGACGTGGCGGTAAACGTGAGCGTGTGGGAGGCCCACTTGAGATCGGTCTGGCTGTAGCCGGTCGGTTTCGTGTAGACGAACGTGTCCGCCACGTCGCCCGCGGTGACGGCAACGGTCGCCCCAGTGCCGGCCACGTCGACGAAATTGCCCGAGAGGGCGAACGAGAGCGTGTATGTCTTGCCAGGTTCCGTCGTGATCGTTTGCGAGACAGACGGCGTATCCGGATTGTCGGACAAATCGAGCGCGCGGCCGCCATCGGGCGTGCGGTCCCAGTCTTCGCCGAGGATGGTGACCGTGCCACCGTCGACGTCCCACCGACCGACCATGCCGCCGGCTGAAAAATCGGTGTCATCCTCTCTCGCGTCTTGGCCGAACTGCCCGTCGACCACGAGGTTACCCGCCGTCTCGACCGAGTCGTTCGCGAAGACTTGAACGTCACTGATATGCGGCCCTTGCGAGCTTGGCGTCGTGCTCGCGAACCGCAGGGTGGTGACATCTTCCGTCGCGGTGAACGAGAAGGATCGCGGCTCCCAGCCATAGTTCGAGTGCCCCAGGTCACTCTCATAGACATAAGTGTCGCTATGGACGTTGTCTCCCGCTGAGACGTCCATGGTGCGGTCAAGTACCGGGCCATGCGAGTGCATGCCCATTGCGTACCTGACCGTGTATGTCTCACCGACAACAGTGGGGAACGACTGGCTGATCGCCCCCGGCGACGACTGGCCGTTGAGATCGACACCAATGCCCCCACCGGGCGCGCGATGACTCGAGAAGCCGCGCACGTTGATATCGCCGGATTCCACCTGCCAGTTGCCGACTTTCTCGCCCGCGTCGTAGTTGCCCGACAAGCCAATGAAGCCGCTGTCCGAGATGAGATTGGAAGGCGAGTCGGTCGTGTTGCCGCCGACCAACAGGTCGTCGCCTGCGCCACCGGTGAGCGTGTCGTTGCCGAGCCCACCCATGAGCGTGTCCGCCCCGTCGCCCCCGGATAGTTGGTCATCACCGACAACCTGCGCGGATACGTCGAACTCGACCACGTAAGCCCTGGGGAAGGAAGGATCGATATCGTTCCACGAGCCGCCATCGCGCAGCTCGACCGCGTGCTCGTTGCCGCCGGCGTTGTCGGCAGGCGTGACAAAGTTGTCGTAGCGCAGCGCGGTACCGTCCGTCCAGCGAAACGTCCCTTCGTCCGAGCGGTCGGTTGCTCCGATGAACACCTTGTTCGTTCCGGCGAGCGTGTCAACGAACGCGTTTTCATCAGCACTCTGGATCTGGACAAGCCGACCCTGCACGCCGGCAACCTGTTCCTCGGAGGCGAGTACAACCGCGTCGTCGAAGGTCTCCAACGTCGTGACGAGCCGGTAAAACTTGCCTGTCGCCGGGTTCCATGCCAACGAACTGTCGGCGTCAAGGATCGCCTGAACATCGATGCCATCGCCGAGCAGCACGTCGTCGCCGTCGCCGCCGGAGAGCGTGTCGTCGCCGGCGTTGCCGATGAGCGTGTCGTTGTCGGCACCGCCAACAAGCGAATCGTTGCCACCGAGCAAGTCGGCCGGGTCGAACTCAAGAATAAAGTCGTCGGCTTTGGAGTTAGTCTGGTTAAACCAGGTACCATCGCTGCTCAGGACCGCCGAGTCGTGATCGGTCGTGTCGGCGTTGGGCGCGCCGCCAGCCCAGTTGCTGTAAACGATCGGTTTGCCGTCGGCGTCGAGGAATGTGCCTTCGGTGTCCGCGTCGCTCGCATCGATATATGCATCCGCCACCGAGCCCGCGATCAACTGTGCTAGAAACGCGTTCTCTGCGGCGCTTTCGATGCGGGCGAGTTTGGCCGACATGCCGGCCACATCGAACTGATCAAGATTCGCCGCGATCTCTTCCCGGGTCATCTCGTTGAGCACGACCTTGTAAAACTTACCGGTCTCAACGCTGTAACTCAGTTCGGGATGGTCCAGCAGAATCCTCGCAATATCGGGCGCGTCACCCACGAGATAGTCGTTGCCACCCTCGCCGTCGAGCGTGTCGTCGCCGGCATTGCCGTAGAGCGTGTCATCGTTATCGCCTCCGCTAAGGCTGTCGGCACCACCGACGCCGTGGTTCGCCTCGGTGGCGACGGTATAGCTAACATCGTCGATCCGCAGGTCGATCGACTGCGACGCCGAGGCACTGGCGAGATTGTCGGCCCGAAGGCCGAAGCGGTTGAAGGCCTCGCCGCTGATGCCGGAGCCGGAAATGTTCAACGACTGCTGCCCGATCAGTGCCGAGGTCGATGCGTTACGCACCTCAACGCTCGCGGTGGTCGTGGCTGCGTCGTAGCTGTAGTTGACGGTAAAGTCGATGTCTTCCGCGATCTCGATGACGGTGCTTTGGATCTCGCCGCCGGGATGCTCGGCGACGACAAACAAGCGAAAGCCACCTGATCCCGGCTCACGGACCTCGATGCCCAGGAAGTTGTCCTTTGCGTCGAACCAACCCAGCTGCACCTCGTTGTCGGGGGTGACCGAGCCCTCGACGGTAAGGTTCGTGGAGAATGCAAGATCATCGGCGAGGGTGAGTGTGCCAATGTCGCTGTCAGCATACCAGTTGACCTCGGCGGCGCGTGAGAAGTGGCCACCGCCTTCGCCGGCAGCGTCACCGCCGGCAACGTTGGCGCTTTGCCAACCGAAGTCGGTGCCCAAGCCAGCATCGTCGTTGTGGAAGCCGGCCCAGCCGTTGTTGGCGTCGTCGAAAGTATTGGTGCGGGTGATCAGTTGGCGCAAGTCGCCGTCGCCGGAGAGTTGATCGAAGCCGCTGCTGCCCGCGAGGGTGTCATCGCCGAGGCCACCGAAAAGGGTGTCGTCGCCGCCGAAGCCGTCGGCGAGTTCGTCGTCGCCGTCGCCACCGTAGGCGTCCGCGCCGCTAGTCCCGCCACCTTGCGGATCACCGTCGGCGTCATACCAACTGCCGCTGAGCAGGATGCGTTGCTCGAGCATCTCGGCGCGCAACTCTCCCGCGGCGGGCATCGCCAGGCCGTCCACGGAAGGCGCGGCCGAAGCGGCGGCGTCCGTCAGGGACTTCGGGGTAGTCGTCGGCTTACTTGGTTTCGGATCGGTCACGTGCGCTCCTGCGGGGGGCGGCGCACGGATCACCCGTGGCACGGCCCATACAGGGAGCATCGAATTTTCGGGCGACCCATTTCAGTTCGGACAGCCCCAAATCCCGGCACAAACCGCCGGATACTGCGTCCGGTAATCAGTCCGCCCCGTCGGTCGGACGAAGCTGTAGGAACTCACCGTCGGCCATCAGTTCGCCCTGCTCGACCATGTGATCGACGACCGCCGCAAAGGCCTCACGGACGGTGCGGGTGGTGCGGTCGTAGCCCATGAGCCGGGCGGCGGCGGTGGGCAGCGCGTCGGCTGGAACGCCGTATTCCCTGGCCACGGCGATACGTACGGCCGCGGCCAGTTCCTGCGGCGGGATGCGCTTGGGATTGGTCACGGGACAGTCGTCGGCCCCGCGATCGCGCGGGACGATCGCGTCCGGATCGTCCTCGGCGAGCCAGATGAACTTGCCGCGCATGACGGCCTTGCCTTTGTCGAGGACCTTTTCCAGGCCGCGGTTGAAGCAGCGTCGCACGCCCTTGGAACGCTTGGTCTGATAACGGTCAGCGAGCACCGCGACGGCGTCGTCGAGGTGGATCGGGGCTTCGGACTTGAGTATGGAGTGGACCTGGCGCGCGAGCCCGGACGGGGGCATGACCTTGAGGTCCTCGACGTCGCCGTAGGTCTTGCCGCGGTTGTGGGTGTACGGGCGGGTGAGGGGCGGGTCGTCGGGGGTGGGAGTCGGTTCGGCCTCCGGTTGCGTGGCAACCGGGCTACTTGGTTCTTCGGGAGTGGCTTCTTCGGTAGCCGCGTCGTCATGCAACGCGAGGTCGGGTTTGCGAAGCTGTTCGTCGATGCGGTCGATCACCTCGTCGGGATCGCGCATCACATCGGGACTCCACAAGCGCAGCACGTCCCACCCGAGCATCTTCAGCACCGACGGACGGGTCCGTTCGCGATCGCGCGCTGTTGGGCAACGGTCGTACACGCGGCCATCGCACTCGATGCCGGCGAGGTACTTCGCGTCGTCCTTCGGATCGACCACGCCCAACGGCACGGCGAAGCCCTCTTCGCCGACGCGCGGACGAATCGTCCAGCCCTTCTCTTCCAGCCCCTTCGCCACGACAGCCTCAACGGTCGCCTCAGGATCGCGCTCTTCCGACTCGCTCGGTGCCCGCCCGTGCTCGGCGAAGTAAAGGTAGTCCCGCAGCGCGATCACCCCCTCAGCCGTCAGGTCGCTCGCAAAGTCATCCGCCGTGATCGTGCTGAACACCACACACCGCCGCTTGGCACGCGTGACCAGCACGTTCAACCGCCGCCAGCCGCCGTCGGCGTTGAGCGGGCCGAAGTTCATGCTGATCTTGCCGTCCTCGTCCCGGCCGAACGCGACGCTGATGTAGATCACGTCCCGCTCGTCGCCCTGCACGCTCTCAAGGTTCTTCACGAAGAACGGCTCGTCCTCGTGCAGCGCGAAGAACTTCTCGACTTCCTTGTCGTTGAGTTCGCGGCGAAGCTTTTCGACCTCGTCCAGGATCTGTTGCTGCTGCGGGAGGTTCAGGGCGGCGACGCCGAGGGACCATTCGGGCTTGGTGCGGGCGTGTTCGATCACCGCCTCGGCGACGGCCTTCGCTTCGTCGGGGTTGGTGCGGCCGCGGCCTCGCTTGTAGATGCCTTCGCACTTGCGCAGTGTCACGCCGAGGTTGCGGCGGTCGGTGTCGGGCGAGGGGAAAATGCGCAGCGTGCCGTCGTAAAAGTGGCGGTTGGAAAAGCCGATGAGTGACGCGTGCTTGGAGCGGTAGTGCCAACGTAGACCGCTGCGGTGTGGCAGGCGCACGATGCCGAGCGAGAGGATCGACTCGAGATCGCCGGCCCCGACGTACGCATCGTCTTCGTCGTCCCACTCGCTGCCGGCGTCCATCTTCGAGAAGAAGTTCGTCGGCGGCAGCTGCTTCTCGTCTCCGACGAGGATGAGCTGCTTACCCCGCGCGATCGCCCCGAACGCATCGGCCGGCTCGATCTGTGACGCCTCGTCGAAGATCACCACGTCGAACTCAATCGCGCCCGGCTTGAGGTACTGCGCGACGCTGATCGGGCTCATCATGAAGCACGGCTTCACGTCCTTGATCACATCGCCGCAGACGTCGAGCAGTTTGCGCAGCGGCATGTGCCGCGACTTCTTACGCGCCTCGGCCTGGAGCGTGCCGAGCTTGCTGGCCTTCTGTGCTTTGTGGCGGTAGTCGGGCTTTCGTGCAGAGACCTTGGCGGCGAGTCGGTCGCGCGTGGCGTCTAGCCATTGCACGTCAAGCTGGCGGAAGCGGTCGGTGAGCTGTTGGAACTCCGCGCCGCGGAAGCCGTGCAACGCCGGCAGCTGCTTCATCGCCGTCTCGAGCCAGAGCCGCAGGTAGTGGCGTTCGAAGATGTCGGCGAGCTGGCCTTCGGGTAAGTCCTCGGTGAGCGCCCAGCCGAGGAAGGGCGCTTCGACGCCGTCGCCGGCTTGATTGCGGGCACTGTTCAAATCAGCGAGGTCGCTCAGCCGGTCGGCGTGTTGTGGCAGGCTCGCGAGACGTTCCTTCAATGCCGGCAGGTCGGCGTCGAGCCACTCGCCGTCGAGGAAGGTCTTCGGGTCGGCCTGGGTTTGGTCGAAGAAGCCGCGGAGGCGTTGGTTCATCGCCTCGGCCGCTTCGTTGGCGGGGTCGGTCTTACGCCGCAGGATCTCCCGGCCCTCAGAGCTCAGAGCCGCCTTCGCCGCGTCCATGGTTGCCCCGCCGCGCTGGACGAGTGCCCACACTTTTCGCAGCGCGTCGATGTGCGCAAGGATCGTGTCGGGTTCGGTTTCGACGCCCTGCCACACGTCGCCGAGCAACGGCTTGATGGCGGCAGCTTCGGCTTCGATCTCGCCACGCACACGTCGACTCTCACCGACCGCCTGCAGCACCTTGATCTGCTGCGGCGTCGGCGGCAATGACGTGACAGACGCCTGCTTCATCCGCTTGCTGTCGCGGTACCAGCTCGGGCGGAAGAGCCGCGTGAACGACTCGCCGTGCTTGCGGCGACGATCCAACACGTCGGTCCAGTCCTGCGTTTCCGCGTCAGGCTTGAGCTGCTTGTTCCACTGCGACTTGAGCTCGTTGCGCAGGCGCAGGTGGCCGACGATCTCCTCAACCTCGGCGGGGACGCCGGCGAGTTGGGCGTCGTCGATCAGGTGCGGGTCGACCTTGGGCGCGACCAGCAGCGTCTTGGCGTCGCGGAGCAGTTGCTGGACGCCGGCGGGTTTGTGTGGCGTGTCGGTGCCGAGGTGTTCGGCGAGCTTCGCCGTGGTGTCGAGCGTCTGCCCGATCGTGTCGGCGACGGTGGTCGCTTCGTCGCCGAGCTTCTGCACGTCCTGGAAACCAACCGACGTCAGGCCGACGCCACGCCAGGGGTGCTCGTTGACATTGCCGACGCGGTGCAGGCGGGTGTCGATGGTGCGGAGTCGTTCGAGCGCGGCCGCGACGGTCGGCCGATCCCACTGCATGACGTTCTTCAAGTCCGCCCGCGCATCGGGCGCATCGGCGAGCTCAACGAGTCGGCCGATCGCTTCGTAGACGCTCATCTCCTGGGCACCGATCGTGCGGTGCAGCTGCCGGGCGTAAGCGTTGAGCCGATCGCGCACCGCTTGGAGTTCCGAGCCGTCGAGCCGCTTGTCGGCAGCCTCGCCCGGCGGCTGGTTGAGCACGCGCGACAGCTCGCCGAGCACGAGCTTCTTGCTCGTCTTGTGCGAGTGGAGTTCGAGCGCGAAGTCGCCGAGGCCGACCTTTTCCAGGCGGCGCTTCACGACGTTGAGCGCTGCGGACTTCTCCGCGACGAAGAGCACCGTCTTCCCCTCGGCCAGCAGCTCGGCGATGATGTTGGTGATGGTTTGCGACTTGCCGGTGCCGGGCGGGCCGTCGATGACGAGGTCGAGGCCGCGCTTGGCCGCGATGATCGCCGACTGCTGTGAACTGTCGGCGTCCATGACCTGGAAGTTTTCGCTCGGTGGGATCTCGTCGTCGAGCTTGTCGGGATCGGGCATCTGACCCGACACATCCGCCGGCTCATCGCCGGCGAAGACGCGGATCAGCTTGTGCTCCGCGAGCTTGCCGTCGGGCCAGGCTTCGAGGTCGAGGTCGCGCCACATGAGCAGCTTCTGGAAGCTGAACAGGCCGAGGTGGATTTCGTTCTCCAACGCCCAGCCCTTGTCCTTCGGAATCAGTTCGCCGACGGATTTGAGCAGCGGGCCGATGCCGGTCTCCTCGTCGAACTCGGGCAGGTCGAAGCCGAACTCGCGCTTGCAGAGTTCGATCAGGCACGGGTTGACCATCACGTCCTCGCCGCGCCAGCGGAGCGTGTGGCGGCTGTTGATGTTCCGCCGGGTCAGGTCGACGGGAATGAACAACAGCGGCGCGCGACTGACGGGATCATCGTCGTCCTCTTTCCATTCGACGACGCCAAGCGTGAGGAAGAGGATGTTGTACCCCTGCTCGCGCAGCGCGGCGTCGGCCTCGCGGCTGAGCTTGAGCAAACGGTCCTGCAGCACCTTGCCGGGGAGCAGGGTTTGCAGTGCGTCGTCCTTCTGCGGGTCGTCCTTGCCGCGGCGGATCGGGGCGAGATCGAAGGCAAGCGCGTCCGCCTCGTTGTCCTCGGGATCGTCGAAGGGGTCGAGCAGGTCGGCCACTTCCTCGGGGGCCTCGTCGCGGGAGAGGAACTGGAACCGCTTGCCGCCGAGCAGGCGTTCGATGACCTGCTGGGGCAGTTCGTGGACGACGCGACAGGTCCGCTGGCCCTTGTCGCGGTGGTTGAGCAGCCGATTGCGGCGGGTCAGGTCCAGCAGCTTGCGGCGGACGTCTTCGAGCTGTTGGGCGATGGTCTCACTCACGGGTGAAGCATCGTATATGAACCGCGTGCGAATTTCGGTTGCGCGGGTATGCTGGCGTCCGTGAAGCTCAACTTCTGGCAAGTGCTCGGGATTCTGCTGCTCGTGCTCGGTGCGGCGTGGTGGGTGTACGCGAACTTCATCGCGGCCGAGGAGGTCGACGAGACCGTTCCGGCCGAGGTCATAAATGACGAGGTCACTTCTGAATGAGTCGGCTCGGCGTCGATCTGGCCAGCAGCTACGCGCTGAGCGTGAGCCGGATCGTGAGCTGGGCCGCGGTGTTCGCGATCGTCTGGCGGCAGCTAGGCCCGGAAGCGTTCGCGGTGTTGGCGTTGGCGCGGAGCACGATCGGCATTCTGCGCGTGACGGGATTGGGGCTCGGCCCGGCGACGCTACGGTTGTTGGCGGAGGAGCGGGCGCGGCAGGTCGAACCGTTGAGCGGCGACCGGAGGGAGCCTTTGGAGGAAAGCTCTCGCCGGTCGCCAATCGATGGGGAGACCGCGTCCGACGCCGGCCCGGGGATTCGCTCCGCTCATCCCTCGGCTTCCCCCGGATCGATCACCAACGCAACCCCAACGCCGAGGGATGAGCCACGCGAATCCCTGGACGCGGACCGCGCCGACTCGACGCCGAAGGCTGAGCGCAGCGAAGCCTCGGGCAATGCGGTCCCGATTGCGTTGGAATACGACACTCCACGCGAGCCGATTCATCGCCCGGTGCTCCTCCATCCGGCCCTGCTTGGATTCCCAATCATCTTCGTGATCGGCATCGCCGGCATGGTCTACGCGGAGAGTTTCCACCAATGGCACAAGCTCACGGTGACATCGGGAGTGTGGTACGGGCATGCGGAGCAGATGGTCATGTGGCTGTCGTTCGCCGTGGCATTGCGCGTGGGAACGGACTGGACAAGCGGGTTCCTGCAGAGCCGCGGCTGGCTCTGGCTCGACAACTCAATACTGACGCTCACGGAGCTCCTGTGGCCGATCGTCCTCGTGATGTCGATGGCAGGTC
The DNA here is from genome assembly GCA_039182125.1 of Planctomycetota bacterium. Taxonomy (NCBI): domain Bacteria; kingdom Pseudomonadati; phylum Planctomycetota; species Planctomycetota bacterium. Next base: position 4,024 of record JBCDCH010000003.1, on the reverse strand, counting down.
GCTGGAATCTGAGTGACGCCGGATTCGCACTCTTCGTGGCCGAAGCGATCGGGGCTGGGTTGCGATTGCTCGTTTCACTCTCGACGGCGATTGGGATTCGAGTACCGATCGCCCGCCTCCTCACCCTCGGCGGCTTCACCACCCTCGCCGCTGCGGCCGATTACCTCTACGCGCCGATCGACTACATCCTGCTCAACCGTTTCGTCCCCGGCGGTATCGAGACATATGCACCTGCCGTCATGTTCGACTCGGCGTTGTTGCTGGTCGGATCGGGGATCGCGGCAGTGGTGTTGCCGTACTCGGCGCTGGCGGATGCGGCCGGGGATCGAGACGCGGTGCGGCGGCAGTATGTGCGGGGGACGTTGGCGTCGGTGGCGCTGCTGGTGGCCGGGGCGGTCGTCGTCTGGCTCGCGGCACCGCTGGTCTTCCGGCTCTGGCTCGGCGAGGACCTGCCGGCCACCCGGGCCATCCTGCCGTTCGTGCTGCTCCACACGATCATCGGCGGCAGCGGCGCGGTGGGCCGGTCGGTACTGCTGGGCATGGGCCGGGCCAAGGCGCTGGCGATCAGCGTGATCGCGTTCGGGGCGCTCAACGCGGCGATCTCGACGGCGGCGGTGCTGCTGGGCTTCGGGCTGGCTGGCGTGATCGTCGGGACGCTCGTCGCGGTGACCGGGCGGTGCGTGGTGTGGATGCCGTGGTACATCCTGCGGGTGTTAGCGGCGGATTTGGACAAGTCGGCCGATTGAACCGGGGTTGCGCGACTTCTATATTCCGGACCTTTGACCGCCGGAAATGGGCGGTTTTCCTTTGAATTTCAACTCACCTCGGAGCTCCAAGACCATGGCAACCGCCAAGAAGACCGTCAAAAAGGCCAAGAAGGCCGTGAAAAAAGCCGTGACCCGTGCGAAGGCGAAAGCCGGCAAGCGGGTGTTCTTCTTCGGCGACGGCAAGGCCGAGGGCGGCCGCGATGACAAGCTCCTGCTCGGCGGCAAGGGTGCGAACCTGGCCGACATGACCGTCTCGGGCTTCCCCGTCCCGCCCGGCTTCACCATCACCACCGAGACCTGCAAGGCCTACAACGACCTCGGCCAGAAGCTCCCCGAGGGCCTCATGGACGAAGTCGGCAAGGCGCTGCGGAAGGTCGAGAAGGCCACCGGCAAGAAGTTCGGCGACGACAAGGATCCGCTGCTCGTGTCGGTCCGCTCGGGCGCCTTCGTCTCGATGCCCGGCATGATGGACACCGTGCTCAACCTGGGCCTCAACGACAAGGCCGTCGAGGCGATGGCCGCGGCGACGAACAACCCCAAGTTCGCCTACGACAGCTACCGCCGCCTGATCGACATGTTCGGCGACGTGGTCATGGGCGCCGAGCACGAGCACTTCGAGCACGAGCTGGTCGCGGTCAAGGAAGCGGCCGGCGTCGAGAACGACAACGAGCTCACCGCCGATCAGCTCAAGGACGTCGTCGACCGCTACAAGAAGGTCTACAAGCGTGAAGTCGGCAAGCCCTTCCCGCAGGACCCGATGAAGCAGCTCGAAGCCTCCATCCGCGCCGTGTTCGGCTCGTGGATGACCGAGCGGGCGATCAAGTACCGCCAGATCAACGACATCACCGGCCTGGCCGGCACTGCCGTCAACGTCCAGACGATGGTCTTCGGCAACATGGGTGATGACTGCGCCACCGGCGTCGCCTTCACCCGCGACCCCAACACCGGCGAGAACTCCTTCTACGGCGAGTACCTCATCAACGCCCAGGGCGAGGACGTCGTCGCGGGCATCCGCACGCCCATCTGGATCACCCAGATGAAAAAGACCCACCCGAAGTGGTACAAGGCGTTGATGGACACCCGCGCCAAGCTCGAGAAGCGCTACCGCGACATCCAGGACCTCGAGTTCACCATCGAGCGCAACAAGCTCTACATCCTGCAAACCCGCAACGGCAAGCGCGGCGGCGTCGCGGCGCTCAAGATCGCCCTCGACTTCCTCAAGGAGAAGCTCGTCGACGAGAAGCAGGCGGTCCGCATGGTCAACCCCGAGCACCTTGACCAGCTGCTGCACCCGATGATCGACCCCAAGGCCAAGGCGAAAGCCACGGCACTGACCAAGGGTCTCAACGCCGCCCCCGGCGCGGCGGTCGGCAAGCTCGCCTTCACCGCCGACGAGGCCGAAGAGCGCGTGGCCAAGGGTGAGAAGGTTCTGCTGGTCCGCCGCGAGACCGAGCCGGCCGACATCGGCGGCATGAAGGTGTGCGAAGGCATCCTCACCTCCACAGGCGGCAACACCTCCCACGCCGCCGTCGTCGCCCGCGGCATGGGCACGCCCTGCGTCTGCGGCGCCGCCGAGGTCAAGATCGACGCGGCCAAGAAAAAGTGCGTCATCGGCAACAAGACCTTCGGCGTCGGCGACTTCCTCTCCATCGACGGCACCACCGGCGAGGTCTACGAAGGCGAGCTGCCCACGCTCAAGCCGAAGGTCTCCGGCGACTTCGCCAAGTTCATGAAGCTGGTCGACAAGTACCGCACCATGAAGGTCCGCGCCAACGCCGACACGCCCGAGGACGCCCATGTCGCCCGCGACTACGGCGCCCAGGGCATCGGCCTCTGCCGCACCGAGCACATGTTCTTCGACCCCGAGCGCATCAGCGCCATGCGGCAGATGATTCTCTCGGATTCGGAAGAAGGCCGAAAGATCGCCCTCGACAAGCTCGCGCCGTTCCAGAAGAAGGACTTCTTCGAGCTGTTTAAGGCGATGAAGGGCCTGCCGGTGACCATCCGCCTGCTCGACCCGCCGTTGCACGAGTTCCTGCCGCATTCGAACAACACGCAGAAGGAACTGGCCGAGGAAATGGGCCTGTCGTTCTCCGAGCTCCACGCCCGTGTCGAGGAGCTGCACGAGATGAACCCGATGCTTGGCCACCGCGGCTGCCGACTGGCCGTGACCTACCCGGAGATCCTCCGCATGCAGGTCCGTGCCATCCTTGAAGCCGCCATCGAGTGCAAGAAGAAAAAGATCAAGGTCATCCCCGAGATCATGATCCCGCTGGTGGGCGTCGTGGAAGAGCTTTCCTTCCTCAAGGAGCACCTCGAGGACGAAGCCAAGGCCGTGTTCAAGGAGCACAAGACCAAGGTCAAGTACCTAGTCGGCACGATGATCGAAGTGCCCCGCGCCGCGGTCACCGCTGAGGAGATCGCCAAGGAAGCCGAATTCTTCAGCTTCGGCACCAACGACCTCACGCAGATGACCTTCGGCTACTCGCGTGACGATTCCGGTCCGTTCATCAACGAGTACATCAAGCCGGACGTCGGCATCCTCGAGCGCAACCCGTTCGAGTCGCTCGACACCGACGGCGTGGGCTTCCTCGTTGACCACGCCGCCAAGGCCGGCCGCAAGGGCCGCGAGGGCATCAAGCTCGGCATCTGCGGCGAACACGGCGGCGACCCCAAGTCCGTCCACTTCTGCCACGAAGTCGGCCTCGACTACGTCAGCTGCAGCCCGTATCGCGTCCCGATCGCGTTGCTCTCCGCCGCCCATGCGGCGCTGAAGTAACCGCAAGGGAAACTCGCCAACACGCCCACGACCCGCGTCGGCCACGGCGCGGGTCGTGGGCTTTTGTCCCGACGCTTTGAGAGTCCGCTCGCCGGGTGGATAACGCCCACGCCGGTGGCGGGTCGGTTACCCTTGGTGCAGATGGCCCCGACGCTTGAGTACGCAGCAACGGACGCGGATGAGCAGCCGATCGACCCGGTCGCTCCGCGCCTTCGGGGCGTGCTGTTCCTAGTCGTCGCACTCGTGTCGATCACAGGCTGGTTCTGGCTGCCGAGCCTGCTTGGAGTCCGATCGACTTGGTTGTACCCGACGCTGTCCGACTACTCGCTGCTTCTCTGCGTCGTGCCGGCCGCGGTGGCCGTTGGTGTGACGTTCTTACACAAAGACCACGACTGAAGAACATTTACATCCGTTCTTCACGCCTTAAACACGCGCATTGACGGGGGGCGAGTGCCCGCCCCCCCCTCGGGTTTTTCGG